>JAICRD010000022.1 GCA_025937535.1 Chloroflexota bacterium
CGTTGCCAGGTTTCCCGCATCCGACCCCACGCCGGGCTCGGTCAGTCCGAAGGTCGCCAGCTTCTCGCCGCGCGCCTGCGGCACGAGGTACTGCTGCTTCTGCTCCTCGCTTCCCCATTGGAGCAACGTGAGCGAGTTCAGCCCGGTGTGGACCGAGAGGATGACGCGGAAGGCGGTATCGGCCCGCTCCATCTCCTCGCACAGCAGCGCGAAGGCGATGTAGTCCATGCCCGCGCCGCCGTACTGCTCCGGGATGGGGAGTCCCAGCAGGCCCTCTGCCCCCATCTTCTCGTACAGGCCGCGGTCGTACTCCGCGTTCGCGTCCATCTGCTGGATGCGCGGCAGGATCTCGCGCTCGGCGAAGGCGCGCGCGGTGCGCTGCACCTCCCGCTGCGCATCGGTCAGCGAAAAGTCGATCAACTCAGGTCTCCGTGGAACGGCGTTGGACGGGGCAGAGGCGGGGCTTCTGATTCTAGCCCGGAGAAGCGGCCAGGGCTCGACGCCCATATCCGACCGATCCATCGGTAATTCGGTTTGACGAAGGAAAATGGTAAGGCTAGCCTTACAACCCGCCGGGCCAGTCGCTCGATCGAAGCGCGCCCGCCCACCGGGAGAGGACCTTGGACTTCGGATTCCTGACCACCGGCTTGCTGACGGGACTGCGCGAGGGCGTCGAGGCTGCCCTCATCGTCAGCATCATCCTCGCCTACCTGGCCAAGACCGGGAACCAACGCCACTTCGGCAAGATCTGGCTCGGTGCGGGCGCTGCCGTCGCGTCGAGCGTCGTGATCGGCATCGTGCTGTTCAACACCATCGGCGGGTTCGAGGAGCCGGCGGAGCAGATCTTCGAGGGCTTCGCGATGCTCATCGCCGCCGGCGTCGTGACGTGGATGCTGTTCTGGATGCGCCGCACCTCGGCGAACATCAAGGGTGAGCTGCACGCCGGCGTGGACCGCGCGCTGCTCGAGGGCGGCATCTTCGGCCTCAGCGTCCTCGCCTTCACCGCGGTCATTCGCGAGGGCATCGAGACTGCGCTCTTCCTCATGGGCCAGGCGACGGCCGCCGGCACCGAGGCAAGCAGCACCCTGGTCGGGGCGCTGATCGGTCTCGTGATCGCCGTCGCGATCGGCTACGCGCTGTACAAGGGCGCGCGGGTCATCAACCTGCGCACCTTCTTCGCCTGGACCGGCATCGCGCTGATCTTCATTGCCGCCGGGCTGCTGAGCCACGGCATCCACGAGTTCATCGAGGCCGGCTGGATCAGCTTCGGCACCGCCACTGCTTTCGACATCAGCGCGGTGCTGCCGCACGACCCGGAGGCTGGTGCGCTGGGCGTCATCGGCTCCATCCTGCGCGCGCTGGTCGGCTACACCAGCACGCCGGAGTGGATCACGTTCATCGCCTGGCTGGCCTACGTGGTCGTGGTGCTGTACCTCTACACGCGGCCGGTTCGGCCATCCGAGTCGCGCTCGCTGCGGACGGAGCAGCCGGCTCCCACCGCCTGAGGCTTCTCTCGACCGATGCGCCCGCCGCGGCACTGGTCCGGCGGGCGTCTTGGTTCACCGATGCCCCTCAGCGAACCTTCATGAACGCCAGGATCTCGTCCCAGGCGGCGGCGCTGGCATCGGCGTAGTCGGCCGCCTTGCGGTCGAAGAAGGAATGCGGTGCCCCGTCGTAGGTGACGCTGCGGTGCTCCACGCCGGCGGCGTCGAGCGCGCGATCGAACTCCTCGCGGGCCTCGGCCGGGATGCCGGCATCGGCCCCGCCGTAGATGGCGAGAACCGGGCACGCGAATCGCGGCGCCTCGACTGCCGGAGACGGAATGCCGCTGCGATGCTCGCCAGTGGGCCATGGATACAGGCCGATGACGCCGGCCAGCTCCAGCCCGGCCGCCGCCTGCAGCAGGCTGACCCGTCCGCCCAGGCAGAAACCGATGGTGTAGAGCCGGTCGGCCGCTCCCTCGTCCCTGGCGCGCAAGAAGTCCGTCGCCGCGGCGACGTCCTCGTTGACCGCGTCCTGGCGCAACTGGCCGACGTGGGGCTCGTGCGTGAAACCCTCACCGCGCGGCTGGTCGGCGGCGGTGCGGCCGTACAGGTCGATGGCCACGGCGTGCACGCCGGCCTCGGCGAAGCGCAGGGCAAGCTCCTCGTAGTACGGATGCAGGCCGCGCACGTCGGGAATGACGACGATGCCGGCGCCGGACGGCTGCTCGGCTCGTGCGGCGTACGCCGCGAACGCGGTGCCGTCGCGGCTGGTGAGGGTCAGCGATCGGGCGTCGACGGCACCGCCGCGGATCGGCGGCAACGGAGGTCGGGAGTCGGTGTCGAAGCACATGCCGGAGAGGATCGCACGGACCGTGCCCCGGCGCGAACTAACCGACCAGGCGCTCGACCGCCACCCAGGAGCCGATGACCAGCAGCACCGCGACGCCGGCGTAGATGGCGGCGCGCACGGCGGCGGGCATGGCGCCGGTCAGCCGCTCCCCGGTCGGCGTCCGCCACATGCCGGCCATGGTGGCCACGCCGGTGGGCGGAAGCAGGAAGCCGAGGATGGCACCCACCGCGAGCCCGCCGAGGTGCCCGGTCCAGCTGATGCCCGGCACCACGAAGGTGAAGATGAGCAGGAAGACCAGGTAGCTGCCGATCCCGCCAATCAGCGAGCGCGCCTCCCGTCCGAGGACCGCATGATGCCGGCGCGAGACGACGAAGAGGAGGCCGATCAACCCGAAGATGGCCCCGGACGCGCCGGCGGCGAACTGGACGGGATCGACGAGCATCGTCAGCACGCTGCCACCGGCGGCGCACAGCAGGTAGATGGCGGCGTATTCGATCGGCCCGTACATGTGCTCGACGATCGAGCCGTACAGGTACAGCACGTACATGTTGAAGCCGATGTGGATGAGGCCAAGGTGGAAGAAGGCGCTGGTGAAGATGCGCCACCACTCGCCCTGGGCCACCATCACGCCGTTGATGGCGTTGGCCTGGCCCAGCGGGCCGAGGCCGCCGAAGAGGCCGCCGCCGAGCGTCGAGCCACCGCTGAGCGCCCCGTCGATCAGGAACAGCGCGGCGCAGATGGCGATGATCAGGTAGGTGACGTAGGCGGTGTGGCTCGCGTAGGCGCCGCGCGCGCGGTTGAACTGCCGCCGCGCCGCGAAGTCGTGCCCGGTCTCTTTGAGCAGCCACGCGATGCGGTTCGCGATGGCTCCCCGCTCCATCGGCGGCGCGCGACGGTCGGCCTCGCGATACGACGCGATGGCCGCCTCCAGGTCGCCATCGCGGACCTGCTGCTCGGCCGCGCTGCGCCAGCCGAGCCAGGCGTTCCGGCCGCCGGCTCGAGCCGCCGACAGCCATGCGGCCAGCGCACCCTCCTCGTCGTCGGCACGGTAGCGCGCCGTCCCGATGAGCTGCCACGCCTCGCCCGAGAGCTCCGGATCGGGGTGGCCGGTCAGCTGCGCAAGGACGCGGACGGAGCCGTCGAAGTCGCCGTCGTCGAGAAGTCTCCGCCCCTCCTCGAGGCGCAGCGTGGGTTCGTCAGCCATGGCGACCGATTATGCGATAGATGCGAACGACCGCCGAGAAATTGGCACCTCGGCGGTCGTTGCGTCTGCCCCCTGGCAGGGGCGCACCCGGACTCGGCCGGGAGCGTGAAATGTCGGTCGAGCTACTTGCTGCGACGCAGGAAGTCGAGAACGTCGTCGTAGCGGAAGCGGCGATCCCCGCGCTTGCAGACGCGGAAGAACGGCAGCTCGCCCCGGTCGCCCAGGCGCTTGACGGTGTTCACGTGCAGGTGCAGCATCTCGGCGACCTCGGCCGCCGTGAGCAGCTTTCCGACCTCGTTCGTCATCATCGGTGTGTTCTCGGTCCTCGTGTTCGGGCACATGGCACGTGCCGTCCGCACGGGCAGTGCGGTGGGTGCGGCTCGTGGTCGGATAGTAAGGTTGCGGTGCCCTCCGCCCGCCCGGTACCTTCGGTGCAGGTCCAGGAGTACTTCCGTTCATGTCCCCTGATTCGGTCCCTCCCGACGTTCGCCGCCTGCTCGACGAGCGCGCCGCCGCTCGGGAGGCGCGCGACTTCGGCCGTGCCGATGCGCTGCGCGACCAGATCGCCGGTCTCGGATGGGAGGTCCAGGACGCCGGCGCGCGGTCGAGCGCCAGGCCGATGCTGGCCGGTGCACCAGCCACCGACGATGGATCGATGCTCGACCAACCGGCCACGGTCGAGGCGTCGGTGCAGATCGCAGCGGAGGACCACGTCGATGACTTCGTGCGCGCCGTTCGTGGCCTCGCCGCGCATCCACCGGCGCCGACGTGGGAGCTCGTGATCGTCGACAACGCCGCCAGCTTCGACGTGGCGGGCGCGCTGGGCGCGGAAGCGTTGACCGTCGATCCGGTGATCGTCGCGCCGCCGGCGCGCCTCGGCTGGGCGGACGCACGCACCCTCGGCATGCAGCACTCCCGCGGCGAGATCACGGTCCTGCTCGACACGTCACTCCAGCCGGTCGGCGACTTCGTGACGCCGTTACTGCGCGCGTTCGACGACCCGGGCGTCGGCATCGCCGGTGGCTGGGGCGTCACCAGCGCCGATGCTCGCCAGTTCGACGACGCGCCGCCGGGCGAGGTCGATGCGATCGAGGCGTATTGCCTCGCCGTCCGGCGGGAGGCGCTCCGCGCGGTCGGCGGCTTCGACCGGCGCTTCCGCTACTACCGCAACGCCGATCTGGACTTCAGCTTCGCCGTCCGCGACGCCGGGTGGCGCGCCGTGCGGACCGAGCCCCTGCCGCTCGTGCGCCACGAGCATCGCGGCTGGGAGTCGCTGCCCGAAGAGGAGCGCGACCGTCTCAGCAAACGCAACTTCTACCGCTTCCTCGAGCGCTGGCGCGACCGGCCCGACCTGCTGCTCCATCCGGGGAAACGATGACCTCTCACCGGGTCGTGGTGCTGCCCTGGCTGCGGCTGCTCGGCCGGTTCCTGATCGACAACTGGCTGGCCATCACCATCGGCCGCACCGTCTTCGCCTGGCGCGCGTTGAACGATGTCGAGCTCGAGCACGAGCTCGAGCACGTCCGTCAGTGGCGGCGGTACGGCGTCGCCTTCCCGGCCGTTTATTTCGCGGCAGCGCTGCGAGCGCGGCGGGCGGGCAAGAGCTGGTATCGCGACAACCGCTTCGAGGAGGACGCGCGCAAGGCCGCGTCGAGCATCAAGAAGCGCTAACGCCGATGGCCCTCGACGCAGGTGCAGCCGGCCGCGCCGACCATGGCGCCGTGCCGCGTGCCCGGCGGCAGCTCGAAGCCGTGACCGGGGCGGAGCTCCACCGGCACCTCGTCCGGGCCGACCAGGAAGGTGATCGACCCCTCGGCGCAGATCAGCAGCTTGGTGTAGCCATGCTCGTGCGGCGCGTATCGGTCGCCGGGCGCATTGCTCCACGTGCTCGGCTCGGTTCCCAGCGCACGCAGGCGCTCGATCGCACCGGCGAGGCCGGCGGCCGTCCGGCCCGCATCCGGAAGCGGGCGGAGCGGGGCTGGGAGCTCGGTCGAGGTCAATCGACGAGCAGCGCGCCGCGCTGGAGCAGGACGTCGCCCTCCAGGCGAGTCACCGATACGACGCGGTCGAGCGGCTCGAGCCACGGCAGGAACTGGGCCTGGTACTCGCCGGTCGGATCGAACATGGCGATGGCCGGACCCATGGCAGCCTCGATGGCCTGGCGTGCGGCGGTGACGTCGACCCAGGTGAGCGCCGTCGACGACGGTCCGCCGAGATCAGCGATCGCCTCGCTGAAGCGAGCCTCGACGCCGAGTGACGCGCCGGCATCCAGGTCCAGCGCGCGCCCGACGAACGATTCGCCGATGCCGATGATCACGCGGTCGTCGGTGACGGTGTACTGGATCGAAATTGCGCCCGGCACCGGCATCATCGGGTCCGACGTGGCGCTGCCGCCCTGCCAGCGGATCGTCGTCACGGTCTGCGAGCCGATCTCCGATTCCTCGACCGTCACACCGCTCTCCGGGTCGAGGCCGGCAAGGGTTGCGAACGACGCCAGCTGCGAGAGGCGGCGCTCGGCGGCGTCGAGGTCATTGGGCACGAGGAGCAGGCCGGCGTACGGCTCACCGTCCTCGACGCCGATCGCGATTGCGCCATCGTCGATCCAGCTCACCAGGTCCTCGAGGTCTCCGCCGAGCGCGGCTTCCATGGTCGCGATCTGCTCCTGGGCCTCGGGCGTGGCGGCCATCGCTTCCTTCATCGGCTGGATGAGGGCCGTGAACGACGCGCCGATGTTGCCGGCCTCGCTGTAGTAGACGACGTCGGACGGGACCTCGTCGGCGAGGCCGCGGTCGACGTTCTCGGCCGCCAGCTCCCCGCTGGGCGGGTCTGTCGCCACGTCGAGGGCCAGGCGGTCCCCGGCGGCGCTCAACGCGAAGGCACCGCGCAGCGGCTGGCTGTCGAGGAGCGTGCCGAACGTTTCCGCCATCTCCGGCTCCTCGGTCGCGGCCGCCTCGAGCGCGGCAACCATGACGTCACGCAGGTCGTAGAGCGCGAAGGCCAGCCAATCGTCTGGCAGGGCCTCGGTCAGCGCGGTGATCTCGTCCACCTCCGCAACCGTCGTCGACGCATCGGCGTGGGCGTCGAGCGCGGTGACGATGTCCTCGGCGCGCGGAGCGAGCAGCAGCTGGTCGTCCGCCAGCGCATAGGCGCCCTCGTCGCTGGACGAGTGGATCGTCACACCGGCATGGCTCTGCTCGGTGAACGTCAGCGGCACATCGGCCTCGGCCAGGATGCGGTCGATCGACGCTTCGGCAGCGGTGCGGTCGGTCACGCCGAGCAGCGCCACCATGGGCGGTGCCTCGTCGGCCGACGGCATGTCGCCCGACATGGACTCGACCGGGATGTCGAGCACGGCGAAGGCAATTCGCCCGTCGAACCAGGGGGCGACGTCGGCGGCCCAGCTGACTTCGGTGTCGTCGTCGGCCAGCATCTCGTCGATGTGATCGCCGAGCTGGTCATACAGCGGCGCGTCGAGTTGCAGGCCCTCGACCGCCGGGAAGCGCCCGAGCACCTCGCGCAGGGCCGCATCCTGCTCGGCGGACGCATCCAGTCGCAGCTCGACGTAGAACGGAGCCGAGGCCGGGACGTACGAGGCGCCTCCGCCGACCGCATCGGCGCGGCCGGCGAGGAGGAAGCTGCCGGCCGCGGCACCCATGCCGACGGCCAGGACGGCGACGATGCCGATGACGGCCTTGCCCCAGGCGGTGGCGCCGGTGGCTGATGCGAGCGAGATGGACACGCGCGAGCTCCCTCCGATTTGCCCGGCGGCTCGGTGGCCGGACGCGCGTCTAGGCTACCGCGGGCCACCAAACGCGGCACGCGACCATCGGTTCAGTACCTCCCGCCGCCGGTCGCCCCGCCGGCGATGCGCTGCGCCAGGTAGACCGGGATGGCCGACAGCAGGATCAGCACGAAGGCCACGACGTTGACGACCGGCACCTCGGCAGGACGCTGGATGGCCGCCAGGATCCACATCGGGATCGTCTGCGTTCCCGGGCCGGCGGTGAAGTTGGTGACGATGATCTCGTCGAAGGAGAGCGCAAACGCGAGCAGGCCGCCGGAGAGCAGCGCGGTGCCCATCGCCGGAAGGGTGATGCGCCGGAACGTCGTCCAGGTGTCCGCGCCCAGATCGGCAGATGCCTCCTCGGGGGTCCGCGGCAGGCGCCGCAGGCGGGCGATCACGTTGTTGTAGGCGATGACGATGCAGAAGGTGGCGTGGCCAACGATGATCGTGGCCAGACCGAAGTCGACGTCCAGGGTCTGGAACGTGGTTCGCAGCGCGATGCCGGTGACCACGCCGGGCAGCGCGATCGGCAGGACGAAGAGGAACGAGATCGTCTCGCGGCCGAAGAACGTGAAGCGCTGGACGGCGAGCGCGGCCGCGGTGCCCAGGACGAGCGCAACACCGGTCGCGCCCGCCCCGGCGATGAGCGAGTTGACGATGGCCGCACGCAGCCCGGGGTTGGCCGCGGCCTCCGCGAACCAGTGGAGCGTCAGCCCGGTGGGCGGCCACGCCTGGAGGCGCGACGGGTTGAAGGCGTAGATCGCCAGGATCACCAGCGGCAGGTACAGGAAGACGAGGACCCCGCCGCTCGCCACGGCAAGACCGATGCGGACCCAGCGCGGCTCGGTCACGACGCGGCGCTCATAGCGAGTCGAAGGCGCCCAGGCGCCGCGCCACGAGGAGGTAGCCGATCATCACCACGATCGGGAGCAGCGAGTACGCCGCCGCCAGTGGCAGGTTGCCCAGGCTGGAGTTGTCGTAGATGACGTTGCCCACGAACTTCGCGTCGGCCACGAGATCCGGGGTGATGTAGTCGCCGAGCGTCAGGGAGAAGGTGAAGATCGAGCCGGCCACGAGGGCCGGAAAGACGAGTGGCAGTGTCACGCGCCGGAACGTGATGCCCGCCCGTGCGCCGAGGTCCGCCGACGCCTCGTGGAGCGAGTTCGGGATGCGCTCGAGCCCCGCGAAGATCGGCAGGATCATGTACGGCAGCCACAGGTAGCTCAGGACGACCCAGGCGTTCAGGATCTGGCCGAGACCCGGCGCGTCCACGCCGAACGGGCCGAGGGCCCACTCGAGAAAGCCGTTGCCCTGCAGGATCGTGCGCCACGCGTAGACCTTCACCAGGTACGCGGCCCACAGCGGCATCAGCACCGCGACCACCATCAGCTGCCGGACGCGCGGCGTGGCGATGCGCGCCATGTAGTACGCGATCGGCACGGCCAGGATCGCGTCCGTCACCGTCACGGCAGCGGCGATCGTGATCGTGCGCACCGCGATGGTCAGGTAGACCGGATTCGTGATGAGCGACTCGAACGCGTCGAGGCTCCAGGCGAACGGCTGCACCTGCCCGGTGAACGGATCGCGGTCCCAGAAGGCACCGAGCAGGAGGATGAAGAGCGAGCCGAAGTAGGCGACGACCATCCACGTCAGCGGGCCACCGAGGAGCAGGTTGCGCTGGACGCGCTTGTGCAGGTGGAGCCACGCCGCGAATCGCCGGAGGCGTCCGGGCTGCGGGGTCGGTGTCTCCGGGGCGGAGACGGAGCTGGCGGTCGTCATGCGCGTGCTCGGAATTTCGTCGCGGCAGAATGATGCTCCCCGGAGTGGGCTCCGGGGAGCATCGGTTCGCTCAGGGCTGACGGATCACGCGCCGCGGAGGGACGTCCACGCGTCGACCCAGTCCTCCTGCGTCACACAGGTCGTGTCCGGGTCGTCGTCGGCGCAGTCCTCCTGCGGGGTGCTCCAGTACCACACGTTCTCCCAGTAGCCGGGATCGTCGGCATGCTGCGACTCGCAGTGGCCGGGCGACAGCGCCTCGGCCGCCTCGCAGGCCGGCTCGCTCGTCGCCGCCTCGCCGAACCAGACCGTCGCCTGGGCGTTCGCCTCCGGCGACATCATGTGGTCCATCCACATGAGCATGCAGTTGGGGTGCTCGGCCTCCGAGTACATCATCCAGGTGTCCGACCAGCCGGTGGTTCCCTCCTCCGGGAGCGTGGCCTCGATCGGGGCCGACTCGGCCTGGAGCAGGTTCACCTGGTATGGCCACGTCGTGCCGATGACGACGTCGCCGCTCGCGTACGAGCTGATCTGATCGTTGAAGTCGCTCCAGTAGAGCGGGTCGTTGGCATCGAGCTCCTCGAGCAAGGCGACCGACGCGTCGAACTGCTCCTGGTTGAGCTGGTACGGGTCGGTGATGCCGAGGTCCGGCTGGGTGGCCATCAGGTGCAGCGCGGCATCGGCGATGAAGATCGACGAGTCGTAGATGCTGATCCGGCCGGCGTAGTCAGCGCCACCCTCCCATATCGGCTCCCAGCTGGTGGGCGCGCTGGTGACCTCTTCGGTGTTCCAGGCCAGCAGGTTCGGGCCGCGGCCGTGCGGGACGCCGTAGTTGACGCCGTCGACGGTGTTGTGCGGCAGGTTCTTGAGGTCGTCGAAGACCGCGTCGTAGTTCTCGAAGACGTCCGTGTTGACCGGCGCCGCCAGGCCGCTGGCGATGAGCCGCGTCGTCGCGTCGCCCGATGCGCTGATGCCGTCGTACTCGCCCGATTGCATCAGCGAGACGCCGTTGTTCGAGTCGGTCATGTTCGTGGTGTTGACCTGGCAGCCGGTCTCGTCCTCGAACGGCGTGACCCAGTCATAGGCTGCGTCGGTCTCGCCGCTCTCGGCGTAGCCGGCCCAGATGATCAGGTTCAGCTCGCCCTCGCCGTCGCCGATCTCGGCGATCGGGGTCGGGCCCGTCGAGCCACTGCCCTGGCCGCCACAGGCGGCGAGCAGCAGCGCCACGGCGCTGAACAGCACGGGAATGCGCAGGTGCCTCATCGGCTTGTTTCTTCCTCCGTTTCCCCCTCGACTCCCTCGCTCTTGGCGAGGCTCAACACGTGCCGGCGCTTCCAGATGAGGCGCACCGGCCTGCCCTGGGTCTCGAGCGCCTCCATCGAGGAGGTTTCGAGGTTCTGCTGTGTGACCACGAGCTGTCCCCCGATCTCGAGCTCGACGATGTATCGGGTCTCCGGACCGATGTAGACGACCTCGCCGATGCGGCCGGCAGCCGATCCCTCGTCGTCGGCCGGCTCGACGGTCGGGTCGGCCAGGCGGATCTTCTCGGGGCGCACGGTGTAGACGCCGTCGCGGCCGATGACGGCCCGCGCCGCGTCGCCGGTGAGCAGGTTCGACGTCCCCACGAAGCCGGCCACGAAGGTCGTCGTCGGATGCTCGTACACGTCCGCCGGCGTCCCGACCTGCTCGATGCGGCCGTCATGGAAGACGGCGAGCCGGTTGCTCATCGTCAGCGCCTCTTCCTGGTCGTGGGTGACGTACACGAAGGTGATGCCCACCTCCGCCTGGATCGCCTTGAGCTCGATCTGCATCTCTTCGCGCAGCTTGAGGTCGAGTGCGCCGAGCGGCTCGTCGAGGAGCAGCAGCCGCGGGCGATTCACGAGCGCCCGAGCCAGGGCGACGCGCTGGCGCTGTCCGCCTGACAGCTGCGACGGCCGGCGCGCCTCGTAGCCGTCGAGGCGAACCATGCGAAGGGCGTCGGTCACGCGCGTGCGTCGCTCGGCGCGCGGCACACCCCGGACGACGAGGCCGTAGCCAACGTTGTCGCCGACGCTCATGTGCGGGAAGAGGGCGTAATCCTGGAAGACGGTGTTCACATCGCGGTCGAAGGGCGGGACGCCGGTCATGTCGCGACCACTCAGCCAGATCCGGCCCTCCGTCGGCTCCTCGAAGCCCGCGATCATGCGCAGCGTCGACGTCTTCCCGGAGCCCGACGGGCCGAGCATGCTGAAGAACTCGCCGTCGGCGATCTCGAGGTCGATGCCATCGACCGCCGTGACGTCCCCGAAGCGCTTGACGACCCCTTCGAGCCGGACTGCCGGGACGGCGGAGCCGATGTCGGGGTCCGCGCTCTCGTACCGGGCTGTGTCGACCGCCACGAACACCTCGCGCCGTCGGCCGCCACCGGGCCGGGTCGTTCCGGCACCATGGGATGGTCGGCTCGGGATTGGCGCACTATCCGATCCGCCACCGGCGGGTGTCAAGACCCGATGCCGCGCATTCCTGACGCGGCGGCGCTGGGGGTGACTGGATCCGCAGGCTGGGCGCTCCAAGGATCCGGATTCGGTCGTCTGGCCGGTGGTCGCCATCAGGTACAGTCGGCTCGTTCCACCCGCCCGCTCACCGAGGATCGCTTGCCAACCATCGGCATCGGCGCCGGGCTGCTCGGCGCGCTCTCCTTCGGCGCCGGCGATTTCGCCGGCGCCATCGCTTCGCGACGCGCCGGCGCGCTGGTCGCCGTCGCGGGCGCCCACGTCGTGGGGCTCCTCGCGCTGGTCGTGGCAGTTCTCGTCGTACGACCGCCCGTGCCGGACATCGGCGCCATCGCGATCGGGCTGGTGGCCGGGCTCGCCGGGGCCGCCGGTCTCGCGGCGCTGTACCGCGGCATGTCGCTCGGCAGCATGGGACTGGTGACCTCGATCAGCGGCGCGGGCTCGCTGACGCTGCCCTTGCTCGCCGGCGTGGCACTGGGCGCCACTGTCGCGCCACTTCAGCTGGTGGGCGTCGCCAGCGCCGCCGCTGTTGCAGCGGCGGCGGGCGGGGCATCACGCGACGAGATCGGGCGCCGATCGCTTGGGCTCGCCGGTCTGGCGGCGGTGAGCTTCGGTGCCTGGTACGTCCTGCTCGACCTCGCGGCCCGCGGTGGGGATCCGCTCTGGGCGCTGGTGTTCAACCGCGCCGCCTCGGCCGGGGTCGCGGCGCTGGTCGTTGCGATCCGCGGCTTCGATCGCCAAGCGGTGCCCTGGCGAATGATCGTCGCCGCCGGAATCTTCGACGTTGGCGGCAACGCCCTGTACGTCGTCGCGCGCGAGCAGATGGCACTCGGCCTCGCCGCAGCGCTCATCGGCCTGTATCCGATCGTGACGATGCTCCTCGCGCGCTATCGGCTCGGAGAGCACCTCCCACGGCTCGGGCAGCTCGGGGTTGCGCTGGCCGTGCTGGGCATCGTCCTCATCTCGGCCGGCGGCTGAGCGTTCGCCCGCGTCAGTAAGCGGCTGGTAAGCGGCTGGTAAGCGGCCGTGGAGTCCCATAGGGCAGCGCTTCGGAACGGGCAGCTGACGACCCGTCGAGCGCCGAACGAGGGCTTCCGAACATGTCTCGTCGCTGGCTTCGCAATCCGTTGGCCTGGTCGCCGCTCGTGGCCCTGATGCTGCAGCTCGCGCTGGCCGGCGTCGTCGCGGCATCCACCGGAGGAGGCGACTTCCCCTTCTGCCGATAGCCATGCGCGGCGGCGCTATCATGGGCTGGCCCGCCCCCCGAATTCACCGAGCCAGCCTGCCGCATGACCTGGGATCGCGTCGCCGTCGTCGAGCGACAGCTCGATGACTATCTCGCTCACGCCACGCCGGCCGAGCGCCGGCTCGACGCCGATGCGCTGATCAGTGCGGGGTCCAGCCTCACCGCGGCCGCCGCCATGGCGCTCTTCGAGGACCAGCTGGCATCGCGCCAGGTCGACGTGGCGTCGCGCGAGCTGAAGAAGACGAACCGCAGCTTCTACACCATCGGCTCGGCCGGCCATGAGAACAACGCCGTCGTCGGCGCGCGCCTGCGCCTCGACGACCCGGCGTTCCTCCATTATCGTTCCGGCGGCTTCGTCATGGCCCGCGCTCGCCAGCTGCCGGGCTCGACGCCGACTCTCGACACCCTGCTCGGCGTCGTGGCGTCCAGCGATGACCCGATCGCACAGGGCAGGCACAAGGTGTGGGGCAGCCGGGCGTTGTGGATACCACCACAGACGAGCACGATCGCCAGCCACCTGCCGAAGGCGATGGGCCTGGCCTTCAGCCTCGCGCGAGCGCGTCGCGTGGGTGTCACGAGCGGGCTCACTGACGACGCAGTGGTGGTGTGCTCGTTCGGGGACGCCAGCGCGAACCACGCCACGGCCCTATCGGCCATCAACACCGCTCGCTATGCCGTGCGCATGGGCCTCCCGATGCCGCTCCTGCTCGTGTGCGAGGATAATGACACCGGCATCAGCGTCCCGACGCCCGACGGATGGATCGAGGCAACCTTCGGCAACCTGCCACACCTGCGCTACGTGCGCGCCGATGGCGAGATCGACGAGGTGTGGGACGCCGTCGGAACGGCGATCGCCCACGTGCGCTCCGCGCGGCAGCCCGCGTTCCTGCATCTGCGCACGGTCCGCCTGTGGGGCCATGCGGGCAGCGACGCCGAGCAGAGCTATCGATCGTTACCGGAGATCGAGGCCATCGAGGCGCGCGACCCGCTGCTGCGAAACGCGCGCCGCCTGATCACGACCGGGGCGTCAACGCCGGACGAGCTGCGCGACCTGGTGCGCGAGGCGCGGGCTCGCGTGATGGCCGTGG
The DNA here is from genome assembly GCA_025937535.1 of Chloroflexota bacterium. Classification (GTDB taxonomy): domain Bacteria; phylum Chloroflexota; class Limnocylindria; order QHBO01; family QHBO01; genus JACDBZ01. The sequence continues at coordinate 13,925 of JAICRD010000022.1, forward strand.
CGGAGGAGGCGGCCCGGCGGCCGCGGCTCCAGACCACCGAGGAGGTCACCGCTCCACTGGCGCCCTCCCATCCCGACCGCGTCGCCGACCGAGCCCGCGCGCCGCTCGCGACGGCGAAGGAGCGTCGCGACACGTTCGGCGCCACGCTGCCCGAGGATGCCACCGCGCCGACGGCTCGGACGCTGGCCGGCGCGATCAACGCGGCCCTCACCGACGAGCTCCTGCGCCGACCTGAGCTCCTCGTCTTCGGCGAGGACGTCGGCCGCAAGGGCGGCGTGTATGGCGTGAGCGTCGGCCTGCAGAAGCGGTTCGGCGCCGCGCGCGTGTTCGACACCCTGCTCGACGAGACGAGCATCCTCGGCATCGCACAGGGCGCTGCCCACATCGGGCTGCTGCCGATCCCGGAGATCCAGTACCTGGCCTACATCCACAACGCGCTCGACCAACTGCGCGGCGAGGCTGCGTCGCTCCAGTTCTTCAGCTCCGGCCAGTTCCGCAACCCGATGGTCGTCCGCGTTGCCGGCCTGGCGTACCAGAAGGGGTTCGGCGGCCATTTCCACAACGACAACAGTGTCGGTGCCCTGCGCGACATCCCCGGCCTGGCGCTCGCCGTCCCGTCACGCGGCGACGATGCGGCCCGCATGCTGCGTGGCGCGATCGCCATGGCGGCCGAGGACGGGCGCGTCGTCGTCTTCCTGGAGCCGATCGCGCTCTATCACGAACGCGACCTGTACACCGATGGTGACGGCGACTGGCTCACCAACTATCCCCCGCCGCCGGACGTGCTGCTGCCGGGCGAGGTCGGCATGCATGGCGAGGTCGAAGGCGACGCGGATCTCCTGTTGGTCAGCTACGCCAACGGCCTCCGCCTCAGCCTCCAGGCCGCCAAGCGGCTGAGCGAGGATCACGGCCTCGCCGCGCGCGTGCTCGACCTGCGCTGGCTCAATCCGCTGCCCTTCGAGGCCATCCGAAGGCAGGCCGCCGACGTCGGGGCAGTCGTGGTCGTGGACGAGTGCCGGGCGACCGGCGGTGGTGTCGCCGATGCCATCGTCGCCGACCTCGCCGAGCATGCCGTTGCGAGCGGGCTGTCGAGCGTCAGGGCAGTCGACTCGTTCGTCCCGCTCGGTCCGGCGACCTCCGCAGTGCTCGTCGGCGTCGATCAGATCGTCGCCGCCGGCGTCGCCGCGGCCGGTCGCAGCCGGCACGCCGCAGCGCGATCATGAGCCGCGCGGCCGTCGCATTTCCCGGACGCGGCTCGTATGGGCCGCGCTCGCTCGGCTCGCTGCCACCGAGCCACCCGTGGGTGCGCCGCGCCGACGAGCTGCGCGCCGCGGCACAGCTCCCGCCCCTCACGGCGCTGGACGGCGCCGGTGGGTTCGACCCGCGAGTCCACCTGCGCCCGTCGAACGCCTGGCCGCTGATCTTCCTGACCAGCCTGCTCGATGCCGAGCGCATCGCCGACGACCACGAGGTCGTCGTCGTCATCGCCAGCTCGACCGGGTGGTACACGGCGCTGGCAGCCTCGGGCGCGCTCGGGTTCGACGACGCCTTCCGACTCGTGCAGGAGATGGGCCGGGCGGCCGAAGCGCCTCTCGCCGATGGCGTCGCCGCCGGCGAGCTGATCTATCCGCTCACCGACGACGCCTGGCAGCCTGACGACGACCGCCGGGCCGAGGTTCGCGCGGCGCTGTCGCAGGCCAACGGCAGTGCCGGCCTGGCCATCGATCTCGGCGCCTTCGCCGTCATCGGCGGCACCATCGAGGCGCTGGACCGCATCGGCTCGTCGCTGCCGCCGGTGGCGGTGTCCGAGCGAACGTATCCGCTCCGTCTGACCGGTGGGGACGGCTGGCATACCCCGCTCCGTCGCGAGGCCGCCAGTCGCGCGGCGGAGGCCATCGGCGACCTGACCTGGGACCGGCCGAACGTGACGCTCATCGACGATCGTGGCGCCCGCTTCACGCCGTGGTCCACCGACCCCGCCGACCTTGCCGCCCAGTCGCTGCGTGGTCAGGCCGGCTCGACGTACGACTTTGCGGCCGGCCTGCGCGTAGCGCTCCGCGAATACGCGCCGGACGTGGTCCTGCTGCCAGGGCCCGGTGCCTCGCTCGGCGCCGCCTGCGCCCAGGTCATCGTGGCGGAGGGCTACCGCGGCATTCGCAGCCGGGCGGAGTTCGAGGAGGCCCAATCGGGCGCCGCGCCGATCCTGCTGTCGATGCGCCGGTGATCGGCACCCGGGTCGAGCTGCGCGCGCCGCTCGACCTCGGAGCGACGCTCGGCCCCCTGGTCCACGGCCGCGGCGATCGCACCATCCGGCTGGGCCGCGCTGATGCCGCGCTCGCCTTTCGCACGCCCGACGGACCGGCGACGCTGCTGCTTCGCCTCGAGTCGCCAACAGTCCTGACGGCGCGGGCCTGGGGCGAGGGGGCGCAGCATGCCGTCGCATCGGCCGCCGAGCTGGTCGGCGAGGACGACCGTCCCGAGCTTTTCGAACCCCAGCATGACGTGCTCGCCGAGCTCGTTCGGCGCCACCCGGGCCTGCGGCTGCCGCGGACCCGCCGCGTGCTCCACGCCCTGGTGCCGGCGATCCTGGAGCAGAAGGTGACGGGGACGGAGGCGTTCCGGTCGTACGCGGCGCTCCTGCGCCGATACGGGGAGCGCGCGCCAGGGCCGATCGACCTTCGCCTGCCACCGGCACCTCCCACGCTGGCCGGGCTGCCGTATCACAGCTTCCATCCGCTCGGCGTCGAGCGGCGCCGAGCGGATGTCATCCGCCACGCCGCGTCGCGTGCGGTCGCGCTCGAATCGGCGCCGTCGGCCGGCGAAGCCGGGCGGCGCCTGGCATCGCTGCCAGGGATCGGGCCGTGGACCGTCGCCGAGGTGCAGCGCATTGCGTTTGGCGATCCGGACGCAGTCAGCGTGGGCGACTTCCACGTGCCGGACACCATCGCCTGGGCGCTCGCAGGTGAGCCGCGGGCTGACGACAGCCGCATGCTCGAGCTGCTCGAGCCGTACCGTGGCCAGCGCGGTCGAGTGCAACGTCTCCTCGAGGCGGGCGGTATCTTCGCGCCTCGGCGTGGGCCGCGATTCGCTCCACGGAGCATCACCACCATATGACGCGCATCGCCCTGGCCACCGTCGGCACGACCGGCGACGTGGCGCCGTTCGCCATCCTCGCGCGGGAGCTCGCACGTCGCGGCCACGACGTGACCGCGGTGACATGGCCGGTCCATCGGTCGTTGCTGAGCCAGGCCGGCGTGCGGGTCGAGGTCGCCGGCTCGCACGCCGACGCGGCCCGCATCGCCAGCGTTGCTGCGGATGCGGCAACGCGGGGGCCGATGGACCAGGTCGCCGTGCTGCGCGACTTCCACCTGGCCGATGGCGAGTCGCACTACCGCCGCCTGCTCGAGCTGCTGGCGGGACAGGACATCGTCGTGCTGCATGCGATCCATGCCCTGGCGCACGCGGCCGTGCTGGATCTCGGGGTCCGCTGGGCAACGGCCGTCTTCGACCCCGTCCTGCTGCCGACCGCCACGGCGCCACC
>JAICRD010000066.1 GCA_025937535.1 Chloroflexota bacterium
GGCCGTCACCGCCCGTCTCGGCGCGGATGCCCTTGGCCGGTTGTCCACCCTCCGGCGTCGCCTCTGGTGGAGGCGGGCGCTTGCCTCCGGGCTGCTGATCGCGGCCGCGGCGATCGTGGCCGCCGCACTCGTCCAGCTCGCGTCGCGGGCGTTTCCGTTCGAGGCCGTGCCACTGGTTCAGCTGAGCGTGGCCGTGATTGCGCTGACGGCGTGGGCCGTCGCAGCCATGCGGCAGCGGCCGTCGCTGGTCGAGGCGGCGCGGCGCGCCGACGAGGAGCTGGACCTCCGGCAGCGGCTCGGGACGGCGCTCGAGCTTGCCATGCGCGATTCGGATGAGCAGCTGGAGCGGCGCCAGCTGGCGGATGCGCGGGCGCGGCTCAATACCGTCGACCTGCGCCGAGCCTTCCGGCCACGTCTCGCCCGCCGACCCCTCGCGATCGCCGCCACCGGCCTGGCCATGACGCTGCTGCTCGTGGCCTGGCCGAACCCGCAGAACGACATCCTCGATCAGCGGCGAGCGTCGCGCGAGGCCGCGGAACGGGTCGCCGAACGGGTGGAGCAGGTTGCCGACGAGGTTGGCGAGGAGAACGTCGAGAATCCCGACCCACGGCGCGAGGAGCTCGAGCGCCAGCTCCGCGAGCTCGCCCGTCAGCTCCGCGAGCAGGGCGCCGATCGCGAGGCAACGCTGGCACGCATCGGCTCCGTGCAGGAAGAGCTCTCGCGCATGACCGATCCGATGGCGGCCGAGCGCGACGCCGCGCTGAGCCAATTGGCGCGGTCGACATCGCGCGCCGCGACCAACGATGACGAGGCCAATCCGGATGGTGACGCGGACGAGGCGGCGCGCGACCTGGACGAGCTTGGCGAGCGAACGGATGAGCTCACGCCCGAGGAAGCAGCTGAGCGTGCCGATGCGCTGAGACGCGCCGCTCAGGCATCGGCGGCGGCGCAGCCCCAGGCGGCGCGGGCACTGGCCGAAGCGGCCGACGCGCTGGACGCGGCGGCCCGCACCGGATCAGCCGAGGATCGCCAGGCAGCGGCCGAGGCGCTCTCGCGCGCCGCGGACGCTGTCCGCCAGGCCGAGCGCGACCGGCAGCTGCAGCGCGACGTGTCCCGCGCCCAGTCGGCGCTCCAGGAGGGGGCGCGGCACGTCGCTCGGGCCGGGCAGCCGACGGCGCAGGGTCAGCCCGGTCAGCCGGGCGCATCGGGCCAACCGGGGCAGCCGGGCGCGTCGGGCCAGCCAGGCCGGCCCGGCGCATCCGGCCAGCCGGGTCAGCCCGGCTCGTCGGGTCAGCCAGGCAACCAGCCCGGGTCGTCCGGGCAGCCCGGCTCGCAACCGGGCAGCCAGCCGGGAAACCAACCGGGAAACCAGCCCGGGAGCCAGCCCGGGAACCAGCCGGGCAGCCAACCCGGCAACCAGCCGGGTGGCGGGCAGTTGGGTGCAGGCGGAGGCACGAACGTGCGCCGCATCCCGGGCGGCGGGCTGCGCACCGGCGGCTTCGATGGCCCGAGCTCGGGCAACCAGGACTCCCGGACCGATGGCGATGGCGATGTGCTCGCCGACTTCGACCGGTTCGGCAGGCCGGGCGACCCGGACTTCATCGCCGGCAGCGGCGGCAACGGCGGGACCGATCAAAGCGGCTCGGGCTCGGGTGTCGGCTTCGACAACGACAGCGTGGTGCCGTACGCATCGGTCTTCGATCTCTTCAACGACTTCGCGCAGGCGGCCCTGGATCGCCAGCAGGTGCCGATCACGCTGAAGGACTTCGTGCGCGACTACTTCTCCAGGCTGGAACCGACCGAATGAGCGAGGAACCGATGACCGAGCCGATGCCCTCCACCACCTCCGCCGATCACATGGCGCCGGAGCGCTTCGCCGAGCTGGCGACCGCCATCGAGCGCGAGGTCGGCGCCTTCATCGTCGGCCAGCAGCAGCTGGTGCGGCAGACGCTCATCAGTCTGTTGGCCGGGTCGCATGCGTTGCTCGAGGGCGTGCCGGGCCTGGGCAAGACGATGCTCGTTCGGACCATGAGCGAGGCGCTCGACCTCGGCTTCAGTCGGATCCAGTTCACACCGGACCTCATGCCGGCGGACATCGTCGGCACGAACATCATCGTCGAGGAGGGCGGCGAGCGACGCTTCCGCTTCCAGCAGGGACCGATCTTCTCGAACCTCGTGCTGGCCGACGAGATCAACCGTGCCACGCCGAAGACCCAGTCGGCGCTGCTGGAGGCGATGCAGGAGCACCGCGTCACCGTCGCCAAGCAGCAGTACACCCTGTCCGAGCCCTTCTTCGTGCTGGCGACCCAGAACCCGCTCGAGATGGAGGGCACCTATCCCCTGCCGGAGGCCCAACTGGATCGGTTCTTCTTCAAGATCGACGTCCCGTTCCCGTCCGAGGACGATCTCGTCCGCATCATGGAGCGCACGACCGGCGTCGAGCAGCCCACCGTCGGCAAGGCCGCGACCGGAGCCGATGTGCTGGCCATGCAGGCGCTCGCGCGCGACGTGCCGATCGCCTCGCATGTCATGGCCTACGCCATCCGCCTCCTGCGGGCGACGCACCCCGACACCGAGCGGGTGCCCGGCATCGTGTCGTCGTACGTGCGCTACGGCGCGTCGCCGCGCGGGGCGCAGGCGATGGTGCTGGGCGCGAAGATCTCGGCACTGCTCGACGGCCGCTTCAACGTCTCGTACGCCGACGTCCAGGCGGTCGCCGCCCCGGCCCTCCGCCACCGCATCATCCTCAATTTCGAGGGCGAGGCCGAGGGCATCAGCACCGACTCCGTGGTTCGCGCGATCATCGCCGAGACGCCCACCGAGCCGGCCGAGTAGCCCCTGCCCGTACATGGCGTGCCCGTGACCGCCACGCATCGCGCGCCGTTCTTCGACGAGGCGTTCCTCCGGCGGCTGGAGCAGCTCGAGCTCGCGTCGCGGCGCCTGACCGCCGGGCGGATGAAGGGCGAGCGGCGCTCGACGCGTCGGGGGCAGAGCGTCGAGTTCGCCGACTACCGCAACTACAGCGCCGGCGACGATCTGCGCCAGCTCGACTGGAATGCCTACGCCCGCCTCGAGAAGCTGTTCGTGAAGCTCTTCGTCGAGGAGGAGGACGTGACCGTCCACATCCTCGTCGACGCCAGCCGCAGCATGGACTACGGCGAGCCCAACAAGCTCGAGGCGGCACGGCGCGCGGCGGCGGCCCTCGGCTACCTGGGCCTGGCGTCGATGGACCGGGTCAGCGTCGCCTTCCTGGGTGATGGCACCGCTACCGCCATGCGACCGATGCGCGGCAAGCGCCGCGCGCTCGAGTTGTTCAACTTCCTGTCCGAGCCGCGCACCGAGCGGCTGACCGGGCTGGCGGCGGCGGCCCGAGCCTACGCCGCCCGCATGCGTGGCTCCGGGCCGATGCTCCTCATCAGCGACCTGATGGATCCGGGCTACCTCGACGCCCTGCGTGACCTGGCCGGAACGCGCTCGCAGCTGTCGGTGCTGCACCTCCTGGCCCCGGACGAGCTCGAACCGGAGGTGCCGCCGGACGCACGCCTGGTCGACCGGGAGACCGGCCACGCCGTCGAGGTCAGCGGCGACGACGACCTGGTGGATCGGTACCGCGCGCGGCTGGTCGACTGGCAGGCAGAGATCTCGTCGTTCGTCGCGCGGCGAGGAGGCGCCTACGTGCTCGTGCCCTCCGACCTCGACCTGGCCGATCTGCTGTTCGACGTCCTGAGGCGCCGGAGGATCGTGGAGTGATCGCGCCCCTGGCCCTCATCGGCCTTATCAGCCTGCCGATCATCGTCGCCTTCTACATGCTGCGCCTGCGGCGGCGCGACCTGCCGGTCGGCTCGACCTTCCTGTGGCAGCAGCTGGTTCGCGACGTGGAGGCCAACGCGCCGTGGCAGCGGCTTCGCTTCAGCTGGCTGCTGCTGGTGCAGCTGCTCATCGCGGCCATCGTCGTCGGTGCCGCCACGCGACCGTTCAGCACGGCGCAATCGGACCTCGCCGCCAACGTCGTCCTCATCGTCGACACGAGCGCGTCGATGTCCACCCGCACGGACGACGAGGATCGGGCGGAGCTGGCGCGCGCGCGTGCCCGGGACGTGGTCGAGCGCCTGCCGGAGGGAGGGCGGATCACCGTGGTCGCCGCGGCCGACAGCGCCACGGTGATGGTCAGCGAGACCCACGACACCGACGCAGCGCTCGAGGCGATCGCGCGGATCGGCCCAACGCAGCTCGAGGGCGACCTGACCGATGCCTTCGCGTTGTCGTCGGCGCTCGCCGCGCGCGACAGCGACTCGACCATCGTCGTCGTCACCGATGCCGCCGGTGACGAGCTGCCGGCGACCGGCGTCGGGGCGCCGGTCCTGGTCGAGCGCGTTGGCTCGACGGACGCCAACCAGGCGATCTCGGCGCTGTCGGCGCTCCGGCGGGCGGGCGGTGCGCAGCTCGACCTGTTCGTTGCGGTGACGAATCCCTCGGCCGCGGATGCCACGCGACGCCTCGAGATCTATGCCGACGGCGCGCTCGTCGACGCTCGCGAGCTGGACATCCCGGCGGGGCAGCGCTCGGAGGCGTTGATCGGGACGGTTCCGGCGGCCGCGGGCACCATCGAGGCGCGTTTGTCCGGCACGGATGCGCTTGCGGCCGACGACCGTGCCTTCGCCATCGTGCCGGCCGAGCAGACGACCCGCGCGCTGCTCGTCGGCGATGGCAGCGCGTATCTGGAGAACGCGCTCGCCCTGCTGCCGCGGCTCGAGCTGTACGCCGTGGGCGAGGGCGGCTACGCCGATGCGCTGGACCAAGCGGACGCGGCCGGAACGCCGTACGGGCTGATCGTCTTCGACGGGATCGTCCCCGAGGACGCGCCGCGCCTTCCCGCGCTGTACGTCGATCCGCCGTCCGACGGCGCCTTCGGGAGCGTCGATGGGCGGGAGGAGGCGCCGGCCATCGACCGCCCCGACCCCGACGAGCCACTGCTCCGGTTCGTCGACCTCTCCAGCGTCCACGTCGGCCGCGCGCGGCAGGTCCAGCTCGCCGACGGCCTCCGTGCAGTGGTGACCAGCACGCGCGGGTCGCCGCTGGTGGCGGCCGGCGACGTCGGGGGGTCGCGCCTGGGCCTCATCGGCTTCGACCTCGACGAGTCGGATCTGCCGTTGCAGATCGCCTTCCCACTGCTCACCAGCAACCTGGTCGACTTCCTCCTGCCCACGGCGGAGGGCGTGCTGCCGTCGTCGATGCCGCTCGGCGCATCCCTGGCCGTGAACGTCGACCCGAGCCTCGAGCGCGTCGTGCTCAGCACCAGCAACGGCGACCGCACCACGAGCGCGGAGCTGCCCGTCGTGGGCGGTCGGGTGACACTGCCAGCAGCCGATGCCGTCGGCGTGCGTGAGCTTCGCGTCGCCGATGACGACGAGGACCCCGAGCGTGCCGGCGCGCTGCTCGGATCGACGGCCGTCAACCTGTTCAGCAGCGACGAGTCCGATATCGCGCCGGGCGACGCCGAACGCCTGGTGGAGATGGGCCGCGTCACGGCCGGTGAGGAGCGACCGGCGCAGACGGCCCGCGCCGAGTGGTGGTGGCCGCTGGCGCTCGCTGCGCTGGCCCTGCTGGCGGTCGAGTGGCTGCTCTTCCACCGGCCGACGCGACGCAGCCTGCGACGCGCCTTCGGCCGGCGCCCGCAGCCGCTGGGCGGCCGCGCCCCGTGAGCGCTCCCGTCAACTTCAGCGACCCAGCGTGGCTGTGGCTGGCGGTGCCCGCCGTCGCGATCGTCGCCATCGGCTGGATGGCCGCCTCTCGCACGCTCCCGGCCGGGCGCCGGGTGGCGTCGCTGCTCATCCGGGTGGCACTCGTCGCCTGCCTGGTCCTGTCTTTGGCCGGCATCCGGCTGGCGCTGCCGTCGGATCGGTTGAGCGTCGTCTTCCTGCTCGATGCGTCGGCGTCGATGCTCGATGCGACGAGCGAGGAGCTGGTCGACTGGGCGCGCGCATCGGTCCGCGACAAGCCCGAGGGCGACACCGCCGGCGTCGTCGTCTTCGGCGCCGACGCACTCGTCGATCGCCTGCCGTCCGAGCTGAACGAGCTTGCGACCCCGGCGTCGCGGCCGGTCGCCGGAGCGTCCGACGTCGCGGCCGCCGTGCGCCTCGCGGCGGCCATCCTTCCGGCGGGCACGCAACAGCGGATGGTGCTGCTGTCCGACGGCAACGACACCTCCGGCGAGGCCGCCGATGCGATCGCCGCGGCCGTCGCTCGAGGCATCCGTCTCGACGTCGTCACGCCGGCCGACGACACCGCGGCCGAGGTGCTGGTGGATGCGGTCGACGCGCCGTCGGGCGCGCGCGTCGGCGAGACGATCGACCTCGTGGCTCGACTGCGGTCGACCATCACGACGACCGCAACGCTGCGCCTCCTGGCCGACGGCGCCACGGTCGCAACACGTGAGCTGGAGCTCGAGCCGGGCATCATCGCCGTGCCGTTCTCGGTGACCGCCGGCGAGAGCGGCTTCCACGTCTTTCGCGCGGTGATCGAGCCCGACGACGACCGCTTCGGCGAGAACAACGCCGCCGACGCCTATGTCCTCGTGACCGGCGAGCCTCGCGTCCTGGTCGCCACCGACGATGCGCACCGCGCCGCCGACCTGATCACGTCGCTGGGCGAGGGCAGCCTCGAAGTCGACGTCGTGCCGTCGACGGGCGTGCCGTCGTCGCTGACCGCGCTCGCCGGATACGACTCGATCGTGCTCGACGACGTGTCCGCGTCCGCGCTCGGCGACACGACCATGGCGTCGCTCCAGGTGTACGTGCGTGACCTCGGAAAGGGCCTCGTCATGCTCGGCGGCCGCAACAGCTTCGGCGCCGGTGGCTACCTCGACACGCCGCTCGAGGAGACCCTGCCGGTGTACATGACCGTTCGTGACCGCGAGCGCTCGCCGGACGTGGCCATGGTCGCCGTGGTCGACAAGTCGGGCAGCATGGCCGATTGCCACTGCACCGGGGATTCGCGGGACACGGCCACGTCGCAGACGCGCGGCTTCGAGAAGGTCGACGTTGCGCGCGAGGCGATCATCCGCGCCGCCGAGGCGCTGACCCCGTCAGACCAGCTCGGCGTGGTGACGTTCGACCAGAACGCGCATTGGGCGGTTCGGACGGCGCCGGTCGATTTCGGCGCGCTCGACGCCGGGCTCGGCTTTGCGGCCGATGGCAACACCAACATCTTCGCGGGGCTCAAGGCTGCCTACGACGACCTCGTCAACAACCCCGCCAGCCTGCGCCACATCATCCTGCTGACCGATGGCTGGTCGACCCACGGCGCCTACGACGAGCTGCTCGAGGACATGAAGGCCGCCGGCATCACCCTGTCGACCATCGGCACCGGAGGTGGCTCGGCGCAGATCCTGCGACGGCTGGCCGAGGAGTCCGGCGGCCGCTACTACGATGCCGCCGACGCGACGACCATTCCCGACATCTTCCTGCGCGAGACGATTCGGACCGCCGGCGAGCAGATCGTCGAGGAGGCGTTCCAGCCGGTCCCGTCCGCATCCTCGGAGATCCTCGACGGGCTCGACGCCGGGCGCCTGCCTCAGCTGCTCGGCTACAACGCGACGACCGCCAAGGGTTCGGCGACGGTGGCGCTGCTCACCGCTCGCGAGGATCCGCTGCTGGCACAGTGGCAGTACGGCCTGGGCCGCGCCGCGGCCTGGACCTCCGACGCGCGGCAGCAGTGGGCGACGCCCTGGATCGGCACGCCCGAGTTCGGGACGCTGACCGCCCAGCTGGTGGCGTGGACGCTGCCGCCGCAGGACGCGGAGGGCATCGACGTGCGCTTCTCGCCCGGGGAGCGCGGCGACGTCGACGTGGAGGTCACGTCCTTCGATGAGGATGCCGGTCCGCGCAACTTCTATCGAACCGTGCTGCGACTCGTCTCGCCCGACCTGGAGCCGGCGCAGACCGTGCTCGAGCAGGTCGGCCCGGGGCGCTACGCGGGCTCGATTCGAGCCGAGGACCCGGGCGCCTACCTCGTGCGCATCGCGCAGACGTTCGAGAGCCCCGGCTTCACCGATGCCGCCAGCCGCACGCTGGGCGTCGTCTCGCCCGCCGCCGAGGAGTACCGGCGCCTCGGCGTCGACGCCGATGCGCTGGCGCGGTACGCCAGCGCAGGAGGCGGCCGGCAGCTCGCCCTGGCCGACGACGAAGCGGGCGCGGCGGTCTGGGCGCATGACATCGCGGCCGGCGCGTTCCCGACGCCGGTCTGGCCGTGGCTGCTCATCCTCGCCATCGTGCTCGTGCCGCTCGACATCGGCGTGCGACGCGTCGCCCTCTCACGGTCCGACGCGCGCCGGGCGCGCGCCTGGCTGGCGCGCCGTCTGGGCCTCGGTGCGGCGGTGCCGGAGGCCGTGCCGGGTCTTGCCGAGCTGCGCGCGGCGCGCGGCCGCAGCCAGCGTCGGGCCGAACGCGTCGTCGATCGTCAGCAGCCGGCGGCCCGAACGGAGCCGGTCCCGAGTGGCGCGCCCGGACCTGCGGCGGAAGCGCCGGCGGCCGACGCGTCAGATGGCCGGGAGACCCTGGCCGAGCGGTTGGCGCGGCGCCGCCGGGGCGGCTGAAGGGCGCCGACCGGATCAGTCGGGGTCGATCTCCTCGAGCACCGCATCATCGGCGCGTCGTGGAAGCGGCGTCGGCCGCGGCACGCGCAGGAAGAGCACGATCCCGGCAATCGCGACGAGGACGACGGCGATCGGCACCCACGGCAGCGCGCGATAGTCGAGGAAGCCGATACCGCTGACCGATGTTCGCGCCGCCTGTCCGAACGGGTCGGTCGCGACGACCTCGATGTCCGTCGGCCACGGCGGTGCCCGCACCGACGTCGAGAATCGACCATCGCTTCCGACGAGCACCGAGTGGCCGTCAACGCTGACCGTCGCATACGTCACGGTCTGCCCGGTGACGTCGACCGTCGGTGAGCCGATGGACGTCGAGACGGACGCCTGGAGCGGCGGCGGCTCGCCGAGCACGCGGATGTCCCAGCTCGCCGTGTAGCCGTGGCCGGCGGGGGTCGCGAGCGTCAGCGTCGCCCGGAACGCCGGAGAGGGCACTCCCTGCGGGGGCACGACCGGGACGAGCGCGACGCCGTCGTCGGGGACGACGACCACGGGACCCGCGACCGACGGGTCCGCCACCGTGACGTACGCCCGCGATCCGGGCGGCGCCGCAACCCGGATGCGGAACCCGGTCGGTGGGGCGCCGACGTCGACTCCGGGCAGCTCGACGGCGCCCTCCAGGGCGGGGTCGAAGGCGCCGTCGTCGGTCTCTGGCGTGCGTGACTGCTCGACGGGGGCCACGCTGACGCCCGACGCGGGCGGAAAGACCGGTGGGTCGAGGCGGCCGCCGCGCGGGTCGATCGAGCCGAGCGGCATCGGCGCGTGCAGGAGCGCCAGCCACGAGCGGTCCGGGCCGACCAGCCCCACCGGCTCCGCACCGGCGAGGCTGGCCAGGATCGCCGTGTCCAGCGTTCGGAATGGCGCATCCGCGCGATCCGGTGACGGCAGCAACCGCCCCGCGTAGACCACCGCCGCCGCGCCATCCAGGCCGCCGCCCGGCATCGGTCCGACGAATGGCTTCAGTGCGGTCGACGCCAGCGTTGCGGCCGCCGGACTGCGGGTGACCGGGTTACCGAGCGACGGCTGCAGGTGCGGCAGCCTGAGCAGGTGCAGCGCCTCGGGGTCCGCCTGGCGCACCACCAGGTGGGCTTGACCGCCGATGTCGACGGAGCCGAGCAGCGTGGCGTCGTCGAGCGGCAGGCTGGCGACCGTCTCCGGCGCGCCGTCGCGTCGCCACGTCATGACGGCCAGATCGACCGTCGGGCCGATGACGGCGATGCCGCGGGCGCCGTTGATCGACACGGCA
>JAICRD010000230.1 GCA_025937535.1 Chloroflexota bacterium
AGGGACGTGGCGACGTAGCGCGCATCGCCGTCCTGGTACTCGGCCACCCGGGCGAGCCCGAGTGCGGAGGCGCGGGCCAGGATCGCCTCGGCGCGATCGCCGCTCATCTCGAGCCCGTCCGCCGTCACCGTCGATGCAAGCTCCGTGGCGGTCATCGGCTCGGCCAGGAGCGCGACCATCGGGACCACGAGGAGGTCGTCGATGGCGGACGCAGGGCGGCGCATGGTTCGGAGCATAGAGCGCTCGTTCACGCGCCGTTCACGGACCGCAAGCCGGTCCGTCACGCGGCGAGGGCACGATGGCTGCAGTGGCCGGGCAGTCCGAGCCCGGTCACGCCATCCTTCTTACGCAGGAGCACCCTTCCCATGGCCATCACCGATGCGCCACGCGGAGCCGGACGGGCGACGCCGAACGCGATCGAGTCGGCCCTGGCCCAGTTCGACCGCGCGGCCGACCACCTCGACCTCGCGCCGGAGACGCGCGCGATCCTTCGCGTGCCGAAGCGCGAGTGGACCGTCAACTTCCCCGTCAGCATGGACGACGGCCACGTTGAGGTCTTCACCGGCTATCGCGTCCAGCACAACATGGCGCGCGGCCCGGCCAAGGGCGGCATCCGCTTCCACCCGGCCACCGATCTCGACGAGGTCCGCGCGCTGGCGATGTGGATGACATGGAAGTGCGCCCTGGTCAACGTGCCGTTCGGCGGCGCCAAGGGTGGCGTCACCGTCGATCCGCGCAAGCTCTCGCAGAACGAGCTGCAGCACGTCACGCGGCGATTCGCCACCGAGCTGCAGGGCGTGATCGGCCCGGAAATCGACATTCCTGCTCCCGACGTCGGCACCAATGCGCAGACCATGGCCTGGATCATGGACACGGTCTCGATGCATGCCGGCTATACGGTTCCCGGCGTCGTGACCGGCAAGCCGGTCGGGCTGGGCGGCTCGGAAGGGCGTGCCGACGCCACCGGTAGGGGCGTGATGTTCACCGCCCAGCGCGCGCTGCGCGAGGCCGGGATCGACATGAACGGCGCCACCGTCGCGGTCCAGGGCTTCGGCAACGTGGGCGAGGCGGCCGCAAGGCTCATTCACGAGCAGGGCGGCAAGCTGGTCGCCATCACCGACGTCGGCGGCGGCGTGGCCAATCCGAACGGCCTCGATCCAGCTGCACTCAAGCTGCGTCTCTCCGAGCACGGCACCATCGCCGGAGCGCCAGGCACCGAGCCGATCGACAACGCCGGCCTCCTGTCAGCCGATGTAGACCTCCTGGTCCTGGCGGCGCTCGAAGGCCAGATCACGGCCAACAACGCCGATGCGGTCCACGCTCGCGTGATCGCCGAAGGCGCGAACGGACCCGTCACGCCCGATGCGGATCCGATTCTCGCCGATCGCGGCATCGTTTCGGTGCCGGACATCCTGTGCAACTCCGGCGGCGTCATCGTCAGCTACTTCGAGTGGGTGCAGAATCTCCAGTCCTTCGCGTGGCCCGCCGACCAGGTGGCAGAGCGCCTGCGCCAGGTCATCAACGGTGCCTACGACGAGGTCTCGGCCATGCGCCAGCGCGACGGCATCGACGCGCGGCTGGCCGCACAGGCGATCGCGGTCGCCCGTGTCGCCGAGGCGACCCAGATCCGGGGGCGATACCCGTGACCGCACTCATCGCCGCCCACGACGCAACGTCGGCGCAGCCGGCATGGCAGATCGAGCGACGGTTCGTGACGGTTCGTGGCATTCGCCGTCCGTTGCGCCTGGTCCGGTTCGCCACGGGGTGGCTGGCGTCGCTGGACACCCCGTCCGGGCCGACCCTCGCCGCGGATCGGTCGCCGTATCTCGCCGCGCAGCGCGCTCTCGAGCCGCTGGGCATCGGCATGGCCGAGGCAATGCTGCTGGTGGGCCGCATCCCGCGCTGAGCCACAGCCGGCTTCGTGACATGCGGCCGATACATCGGCCGCTATCGGGCCTCTCGAACCCTCAGCGCCCTGCCGAGCAGGATCGCTGAAAGGGCGACCGATACCCCCAGCAGGGCACCTCCGACGGCCGCGATGACGGTCGCCGACACTCCCAGGCCGAGCCACAGGACGCCGACGCCGACGTTCCAGCCCAGCAGCCTCGATCGGGAGGCGAAGGCGAGGATCCGGCGCTGACGCGCGTGTGCCGGCGCATCGCCCGGCGTGACCGACGGGACGAGGTGCGTCCACGAGCCGACCAGCTCCTGGAGCATCCAGCCGCCGACCATCGGCACCGCCAGGATGCCGAGCGACCAGCCGCGCAGCGGCGCGCCAAGCAGCAGGCCGGCAGCCGCCGCCAGGACGGCTGTGGTGAACCATCCGGTCCCGAACAGAAGATGGCCGACGGCCACGCGACGCCAATCATGCTCGCTGGTGTACCGGCCCCGTCGCGCCCGTGCGTCCAGCACGAAGCCGATCTGACCGATGGCGCCCACCGCCGTCAGGACCACGGCGCCGACGACCAACGGCAGGCTCGCCAACGCAAAGCCGATGGCGGCCAGCGGAGGCCCAACGACCATGCCCGCCAACCCGATGAACAGCGAGGCGCTGGCCCGGATGCGAGCGCCGAGCACGGTCGGCGCCAGGTAGACCAGCGTCGAGAAGATCGTGAGCGATACGGCGCCGAAGAGCGTGAGCCAGGCGTGCGCCGGGCGAAGCTCCGCCCAGGCGTCCAGGATGGCCGGCACGCCGAGCGCCGACAGCGCCCCGAGCGCGATGCCGCCGGCCAGCTCGAGCAAGGCGACGATATAGGCCAAGGCGACGACCTGATGGCGACGCGCCAAGGGATCTCGTGACGGCGAGACGGTGTGCCAGCCGACGATGACCAGGCCGACCAGCTGGGCCACAGCGCCCGCGGCCGCGACGAGGCCGCCGAGCGACGTCACCCCCGCGACGACCGCTGCCCCACCGGCGGCCAGCAGGCCAAGCGCCGTCAGCCGCTCGCGCGGGGGCGCCGGTCTGGTGCCCGCCAGGGTCACCGCGAAATGAGG
>JAICRD010000204.1 GCA_025937535.1 Chloroflexota bacterium
ACCAACCGGGATCGCCTTGGGCGGAATTGGCGCGCTGAATTTCGTCACTTGCCAACCAGCATCCGCTTTGGCGGTGATTCGGCCATCCCTACGGTCATGCGCCCGCCTTAGCCGCCGCTGGTTGGTATCTGGCGAACGCCGCCGCGAAGGCCAGAGCTCCCTGCAGGCGGCGTGACGGGCCGAATCACCGGCATACTGCACCGCCGATGCAACGCTCCATCAACGCGGTCCTGCTCGGGACGTTCACGCTGCGCTTCAGCACCGGCCTGACCGGCGCGATGCTGCTGTACTACCTCGCCCAGCTCCCCGACTTCGGCGGGCCACCAGTCAGCGGATCGGTGGCCGGGATCATGACCGCCGCCTACTTCGCCGCGGAGCTGGTGCTGTCGCCGGCGTTCGGAGTTCTGTCCGATCGGTTCGGGGCACATCGGCTCATGCAGGTCGGGCCGATCTTCGGCGCGGTCGCCGTGGTGGTGACGGCATTGACCACCGACCTGTGGCTGCTGGGCGGCACGCGCTGGCTGGAGGGCATGGCCGCGGCGGCGAGCATCCCGTCGATCCTGGGCTACATCGCCATCGTCACCTCGGGCGACGAGGGACTCCGCGGTCGGTCGGTGGCGCGATTCGAGGCGGCCACGATCGCCGGCCTGGGCATCGGCGCGGTGGTCGCGGGGCCGCTGTTCGAGGTGCTGGGTCGGGGCGCATTCATCGTCAATGCGGCGATCTACCTCGGCTCGCTGGCCATCTACCGCTACGGCGTCCAGGCGGTCCCGAGCGACGCCGCCTCGCTGGAGGCCGCGGAGGCGCGGCCGATCAGTTCCGGCGAGGTGCGCCCGGAGAGCTTCGACCTGGCGCGCTATCGGCGGTTGCTGGCGACGTCGAACGTGTGGTTGCTTGCGCCGACCTGGATCGCGCTCAACGCGGTCATCGGCGCATGGACGACGCAGAGCGTCTTCCAGCTGGTACGCGAGAACCCGGACCCGCGCTTTGCCGGCCAGCTGCTGCTCGGTGGCTTCGAGCCGACACAGGTCAGCATCGGCCTGGGTGTGGCGCTGGTGGTCTTCTTCGCAGGGATCTTCGTGTGGGGCAACCTGTTCAGGCGCTACCGGCGCACGACGATCATCGGCGTCGGGATCGCCGGCGGCCTGGTCATGGTCGGCTCGATCTTCGGCATCAACCACTCGGCCGACGTGTCGATCCTGATCCGCATCGGCCTGGTGGTCGTGGCGCTGGCAGGGCTGTTCGTGCTGGCCGGCGCAACGCCGGCGGCGCTCGGCATGCTGGCCGATATCAGCGAGACGCATCCGTCAGACCGCGGCGCGATCATGGGGCTCTATTCGGTGTTCCTGGGGCTCGGCCAGATCATTGGCAGCGTGGCCAGCGGGGCCGCGGCGGACTGGCTGGCGGTCGACGGGCTGCTCGCCGCATCGGTCGCGCTGCTGGTCATCGCGCTCGTGCCGCTGCGCTGGCTGCGCGGATCCGAGCACCTCGTGGGGGCCCGCGCCGCCGCCGTCCCGGGCTGACCGCCTAGAATCGGCGTCCCATGCGCCTTTCGCGGCTTTTCTTTGCCACCCTGCGCGACGATCCGGCCGACGCCGACATGGCGTCCCACCGGCTGCTGGTGCGTGCCGGCTACGTGCGCCAGCTGGGCTCCGGCATCTACTCGCTGCTGCCGTTGGGCTTCAGGGTCCAGCAGCGCATCGAGCAGGTCATCCGCGAGGAGATCGACGCCATCGGCGGGCAGGAGATGGAGATGCCGGTCGTCCATCCCGCCGACCTGTGGCGCGAGTCCGGGCGCTACCAGAAGATCGGCCCCGAGATGGCGCGCTTCAAGGACCGATCCGGGCGCGACATGGTGCTGGCCATGACCCACGAGGAGGTCGTGGCGCAGCTCGTGGGCGACATCGTCAACAGCTACCGGCAGCTGCCGCTCATCGTCTACCACTTCCAGACGAAGTTCCGCGACGAGCCGAGGGCGCGCGGCGGGCTCATCCGCGTCCGCGAGTTCGTGATGAAGGACAGCTACTCGGTGGACGTCGACCAGGCTGGGCTCGACCGCAGCTACGACCTGCACCACGCCGCCTACCAGCGCATCTTCGATCGGCTCGGGATTCCGACCGTCGCGGTCGGCTCCGACGTCGGGATCATGGGCGGCAGCGGCGCTCACGAGTTCATGTTCCTCAACCAGCACGGCGAGGACACGCTCGTGCTGTGCGACGCCTGCGGCTACGCCGCCAACCAGCAGATCGCCTCGGTTGGCGTGACCGCGGACGCTTCCGAGGAGCCGATGCTGCCCGAGGAGGTCGACACGCCCGGCACGGAGACCATCGCCTCCCTCGCCGCCTTCCTGGACGTGCCGACCTCGCGCACGGCCAAGGCCGCCTTCTTCGTGACCGGTGATGGCCGGCTCGTCACCGCCATCGTGCGCGGCGACTTCGAGGTGAACGAGACGAAGCTGGTGAACGCGGTCAAGGCCGTCGGCGGGCTGCGGCCGGCGCAGGCGGACGAAATTCGCGCCGCGGGCATGGAGCCCGGTTACGGCTCCCCCATCGGCGCACACGACACCGTTGTGGTCGTCGACCGCCTGGCGGCCGACTCCCCGAATCTCGTGGCCGGCGCCAACCGCCCGAGCGTGCACCTGCGCAACGTGAACGTGGGCCGCGACTTCACGCCGGACGTGGTCGCCGACATCGCCAACGCGCGCGAGGGTGATCCGTGCCCCACCTGCGGCGAGCCGGTGCGGCTGGCGCAGGGCATCGAGGTCGGCAACATCTTCAAGCTCGGCTCCGACTTCACCGAGTCCCTGGGAGCCACCTTCGTGACGGAGGACGGCGAGCGGCGCCACGCGATCATGGGCTCCTACGGGATCGGGCTGGGCCGGGCGATGGCGTGCGTCGTCGAGGCCCACCACGACGGCAAGGGGATCGTCTGGCCAGTCGAGGTCGCGCCGTATCGGGCGCACCTGATCGCCATCGGGGCCGCGCGCGATCCGGCGGTGACCGAAGCGGCCGATGCGCTCCACGAGCGCCTGGCCGATGCCGGCGTCGACGTCCTCTACGACGACCGCGACGAATCGCCGGGCGTGAAGTTCACCGATGCGGAGCTGCTCGGCATGCCGACCATCGTCACCGTCAGCCCGCGTTCGCTGGCCGCCGGCGGCGCGGAAGTGACCGACCGAGCCTCGGGTCAGCGCGAGGTGCGGCCGATGGACGCCGTGGTCGAGGCACTCACCGCGTGAGCACCGAGGGCTATCCCTTCGGCGATGCCCTCGTGCCCGACCGCTTCGACGAGCACACCATCGTCTTCCTGGTCCGTCCGAACGACGCGCCAGGATTCACGGAAGAGGAGCTCGACCGCCTCCAGGCCGAGCACCTGACCTACCTCCGCGACCTTCAGCGCGAGGGCGTGCTGATCGCCAACGGTCCGCTCGATGAACAGACCGATGAACGCCTGCGCGGGATCTCGATCTACGGCGTGCCGCTGAACCGGGCGCTGGAGCTCGCCCGCGCGGATCCGATGGTTCGAGCCGGACGGCTTGCCATCGACGGCGCACGATGGCTGACGCCGGAGGGGACTGCGAGCTTCGGCCGACGCTGATCCGCGTCAGCGCAGCGGCGACATCACCTCGCCGGCGATTCGCTCGAGGCGCGAGGTATCGGCCACGCCACGGACGCTGAAGATGATGTGCTCGGCGCCAGCCTCGGCCAGGCCGCCGAAGCGCTCGACGGTCGCTGCGGGGTCCTCCTCGTCG
>JAICRD010000233.1 GCA_025937535.1 Chloroflexota bacterium
TCATCGGTTCGCTCGGCGCGCTGGCGCTGGCGAACGCGAGGGCGAGGAGCCACCGCCGGTAGGCAATGCGGGTGGGACCGCCTCCCAGAGGTCGGTCCCGCCCATTGATCCAGCCCCCCTGGCAGGGACGGGCTAGAGGTTTGCCTCTATCCCGTCTTCTGTTCCCCTCGCGGGAGTCGCTCAGTCCTGCGAGCCATCCTCGGGCTGAATGGCGCCATCGTCGACTTCATCTTCCGCCGGGCTCGGCGATGGCTGCTGCGGCGCGACCCGTGGCGTCGGGGTCGGCCTCGTGGTGGGGGTCGGCCTGGCCGTCGGCGTCGGCCGTGCGGTTGGCGTCGGCCGTGGGGCCGGGGTTTGCCGAGCTGTCGAGGTCGGCTGCTCAGCGGACGTGTCGTCGATGTCGTCAACGGTGACCACCACACCAGCACGCCCGCCGTGCCCACTCGGCGTCGTGCCCGATCCGTCGGCGTCGTGCCCCAGAGCAGCGCCCCATGGCGCGCCCGTCTGACGAGGCCCGTGGCCGAGGATACGGTCGATGACCGCTTGCGCCTGTGCCGGGAGCTCGTCGCGCAACATCCCGAGCACCTGCATGCGGGTTTCCAGCGCGCCGTCGATGGTGTCGCCGATGCCGAGTGCCTCGAGCTGGTCGTATCCCGCCTCCACCGCCGGCGCAAGAGCGGCCACCGCCGTCCAATCGCCGGATTCGGCGAGCCGGCCCATCTCGTGGATTCGCTCGCTGAGCGCGAGGATCGCCAGGTCATCCCGATACTCGGCCGGCAACGCCTCCATGCGCAGCGCTTCGATCTGAAGCTTGACCGGATACAGCAGATCACCCGGGATGGCGGCGCGCGACGCGGCCATGACACCACCGACACTGATACCGAGCGCGAAGCTGGCGTACAGGCAGGCTCGCCCGAGGCGCCCCATGCGGGACGGACGGCTGGCCGGGATCGCCGAACCCTCGCGGGCGGCAACGAATTGGTTGCTGACAATCCCGCGCAGGCGGCGGCGGAACAGCGGGTCTGGCTCGAGGTCGGCACGAACGCGCTCAACGTAGCGGCGAACGAGCTCGTCGGGCGTCAGCGACGCGTGCGACAGGCTCATCGGTCCGATCCTCGCGTCAGGTGGCGTCGAAGTGACTCGATGGCGCGGAAGGTAAGGCCCCGGATGGTCCCCGCCTGGCGTCCCATGATCTGTGCCGCCTCCTCGGCGGACAGCCCGGCCGCGTAGCGCAGCGCGAGCGCCTCACGCTGGTCGGGCGTGAGCCGGCTCATCGCCGCACGCAGCTCACGGATCTCCTCGTCGCGCAGCGAGAGTGCCTCGAGCTCGACGCCGTCGCGCGGCTCGGCGATGGCACCCAGCGGCTCGGTGGGCCGCAGCCGGCGCTGGTGGTCGATGACCGCGTTCCGTGCGATCCGGAAAGCCCAGGCGGCAAACGGCTTGCCGTCGTGCCGGTAGCGCGGCAGGGCTCCGACGATGCGCTCGAAGACGAGCTGCGTCACGTCCTCGGCGTCCTCGCGGCGCCGCAAGCGGACTGCGACGTAGCGATAGATCGGCCCGACCAGCGCGTCATACAGCCGGCCGACGGCCTCGACGTCGCCGGCCGTGGCGGCGCGGGCCATCTCGTCCACGGAGGCGTCAGCGGACAGCGAAGACGCCGGCGCATCGAGAGTTCCATGCTTGCGTTCACCGATGGTCCGGCGGAGGGTGGCGCTCAGGGGTCGGTCACGCATCGGGCAGCTCGCTCGGGCACGCTTGGCTACGGTTCGCGCACGCTAGCACCGCAGCGCGGCGCTGACCATCCCTTTTCTAGATGATCGCGAGCTCGCGCCCGACCTTCTCGAAGGCCGCCAGGCACGTGTCGAGCTCATCGCGCGAGTGCTCGGCCGTCACGATCGTCCGGACGCGGCTCTTCTCCTCGGGAACGGTTGGGAAGCCGATGCCCATTGCGAAGATCCCCTCCTCGAAGAGGCGGTCGCTGAACCGATGCGCCAGGGCACCCGCGCCGACGATGACCGGCGTGATCGGTGTCTCACTGTTGCCGGTGTCGAAGCCGAGCCGCTGGAGGCCCGCCTTGAAATGGCGTGCGTTCTCCCAGAGCTTCTCGATGAGCTGCGGCTCCGTCTCGAGAACGTCGATCGCCGCGATGCACGCCGCGGCCACGGCGGGCGGATGCGAGGTGCTGAACAGGAAGGGCCGCGCCTTGTGCTCGAGCACCGTGCGCAGGTTCGCCGGCCCGGCGACGTAGCCGCCCAGGACACCGATCGCCTTGGACAGGGTCCCGACCTGTACCTGCACTCGCCCGTTGAGGTCGAAATGGTCGACGCTGCCGCGCCCGTTGCGGCCGAGCACGCCCGACGAGTGCGCGTCGTCCACGTAGACGATGGCCTCGGCCTCCTCGGCCGCCTCGACGATCTCCGGCAGCTTCGCAATGTCGCCATCCATGCTGAAGACGCCATCGGTGATGACCAGGATGGTCCGATGCGCGTCGGCGCCGCGCACCTCGCGCAAGGTGCTGCGCAGGGCGTCGATATCGGCGTGCGGATAGATCTTGCGCTCCGCCTTCGTGAGCCGGATGCCGTCGATGATGCTCGCGTGATTCAGCGCGTCGCTGACGATGGTCGCGCCCTCCGGCGCCAGGATCGGGATCACGCCGGTATTGCACGTGAAGCCGGACTGGAAGGTGAGGACCGCCTCGGTGTGCTTGAA
>JAICRD010000140.1 GCA_025937535.1 Chloroflexota bacterium
CGCAGGCGCGCACGGATGTCCAGGCTGCAGCGGAGGCCGTCAGGCGCGCGACCGAGACCGATCAGCGCGATGAGCTGGCCGCCGCGGAGTCGAAGCTTCAGGCGGCGGAAGCCGCCGCCGGTGGAGCGGAGCGCGACACGGTGCATGCCTATCGCCTTGCTCGGGAGGCGGAGGCCGCGGCCGACAAGGTCGTCGCCAGCGTCCGCGAGGGCGAGGAGCGCCGCGCGCGCCAACGGGCCGCGGTCGACGCCGCGCTGCGTGCCGCCGAGCTGCAGGTCGACCGCGCCGAGGAATTCATCGGCACGCGCCGCCACGGCGTCGGTCGGCGCCCGCGCACCTCGCTGTCGGAGGCCGATGCCGCGCTGGCGCGCGCGCGTGAGCTTCGTGACACGGATCCGGACGCCGCGGCGGCGGAGGCCCGGCGCGCCGGCGAGCTCGCCGACGACGCGTACCGTCGTGCGCAGCTCGACTTCGGCGCCGCCGACCAGGCGGGCTACGGCGGCACGGTCGTCATCAACGGACGCCCCTACGGGATGGGTGGCACCAACGGGTGGGGTGGCGACGTCGGCGGGGCCATCATCGGTGGCATCATCGGCTCCATCCTCAGCGGCGGCGGCAGACGTGGCGGCTGGGGAGGCGGCGGCGGCTTCGGTGGGTTCGGCGGCGGTGGCTTCGGCGGGGGAGGCGGCGGCATCGGCGGGGGAGGCCGCTCCTTCGGCGGAGGCTTCGGTGGCGGCGGCGGGCGTGCTCGCGGAGGTGGTTGGTAGGCGGCTTGCTGAGGACGCGGACGCATCGGTCCGCCACGAAGAGGAACGAGGAGATCAGATGGCACAGACGACGATCCTGGGGCGCATCGGCCAGCTGATGCGCGCAAACATCAACGCGCTGCTCGACAGCGCGGAGGATCCCGAGCGCATGCTCGACCAGCTGGTTCGTGACTTCACGAACAACATCGCCGAGGCCGAGGAAGCCGTGGCCCAGACGGTCGGCAACCTTCGCCTGCTGGAGGACGACGAGCGCGAGGCGGAGGCCGCGGCGGTCGATTGGGGCCAGAAGGCGCAGGCCGCCGCCCGGCGCGCCGACGAGATCCGCACGGAGGGGGGGACGGATGCCGATCGGTTCGACGAGCTCGCCAGGATCGCGATCCGGCGCCAGATCAGCTTCGAGGAGCAGGTGAAGACGTTCCGCAGCCAGATCGATCAGCAGACCCAGCTGACCGATCAGCTCAAGGACGGCCTCAACAAGCTGCGCGTCAAGCGCGAGGAGCTGGTCCAGAAGCGCGACGAGCTCGTCAGCCGCGCGAAGATGGCATCCGCCCAGCGCCAGGTGCAGGAGGCAGTGCGCGAGGTCAGCGTCATGGACCCGACGTCGGAGCTCAACCGATTCGAGGAGCGAATCCGGCGCGAGGAGGCGATGGCCCGCGGAATGCAGGAGGTCGCCGCATCATCGCTGGAGGAGGAGTTCGCATCACTCGACGATGCGGCCACCGCCGCCGAGGTCGAGTCGCGACTCGAGAGCCTTCGGGCGGGGTGATTGCCGCGGATCCTGATTCCGCTCTGGATGCAGGCGAGGAGCGCGTGCCCAACGAACTGTCCCGGGAGTCATCGGCCCTCGACGACGTGCCGCTGCTTCGCGGTGAGGTGGCCTTCCGGCTGCTCGTCGATGCCGTCGAGGACTACGCCATCTTCCTTCTGGGTCCCGATGGGCGCGTCCTGACCTGGAATCTCGGCGCGCAGCGAATCAAGGGCTACGCGGCGCGCGAGATCATCGGTCAGCACTTCTCCGTCTTCTATACGCCCGAGGAGCGCGAGGCGGGGCGACCGATGCGGCTGCTGGGCTGGGCGGCGGAGCACGGGCGCTTCGAGGACGAGGGCTGGCGCGTGCGCAAGGACGGCTCGCGCTTCTGGGCCGACGTGATCGTGACCGCGCTCCGCGACGAGGCGGGCAAGCCGTACGCCTACGCCAAGGTCACGCGCGACATGACCCATCGACGCGAGGCGGAGGAGCAGCGGATGGCGCTGCGTGCGGAGCAGCAATCGCGCGTTGCGGCAGAGGAGGCCCTCGCCGCCCGGGATCGGTTCCTGAGCATCGCCTCGCACGAGCTGAAGACGCCGATCGCCACGCTGCAGCTGGCGACCGAGAGCATCGCCCGCGCCCACACGGCCGGGCGCCTTGACCAGGACCGGCTGACCACCTCGCTGCGCCGCGTGTCGCGCGCCACGCAACGGCTGCGCGAGCTGGTGGCGGAGCTGCTCGACGTGTCGCGCCTGACCGGCGATACCGCCAGCCTGCCGGAGACGCAGCCGATGGACCTGGTGGGCCTGACGCGCGAGGTCGCGGAACGCTTCGAGGAGCCGGACGGCACCTGCCGCGTCCACCTCACCGGGCCGGATCAGGCATGGGTCGTCGGCGACGGCGGCCGGCTCGACCAGGTCATCACCAACCTCATCGACAACGCGCTGAAGTATTCGAGCGCGCCCGACAGGGTCGAAGTTGACATCGCGCCCGAGGACGACGAGGTCCGGCTATCGGTGGGGGACTACGGGATCGGTCTCGACTCGCCGGCATCGGCCCATCTATTCGAGGCATTCGGGCGTGGCAAGAACGCCGAGAACATTCCCGGCCTGGGGCTCGGCCTCTATATCTCCGAGCAGATCGTCGCCCGCCATGGCGGGCGAATCTCGGCAGTTCCACGAGGGAGCGGGCGCGGCGCGATCTTCTCGATCTGGCTGCCGGCCGCTCAGCCTGGAGGTGCTCATGGCTCAGCGTAGCCGCGTGCTCGTCGTGGAGGACGAGGAGACGCTGCGTGACACGATCGCCGACCTGATGCAGGACGACGGACACGAGGTGCGCGTCGCCGCGGACGGGGTGGACGCCCTGGCCCAGACCGACGGCTGGCAGCCGGACCTGGTCATCCTGGACGTGATGCTCCCGCGCATGGACGCATTCGAGTTCCGCAAGCGCCAGCTGGCGGCCGGACACGTCGCGAAGATCCTTCTCGTCTCGGCCGCCCCGGACCTCTCGACGGCGGCGGAGCGGCTGGACGCGGACGCCTGGCTGCCGAAGCCGTTCAGCGTCGACGCCATGATCGACACGGTGAACGACCTCCTGGGGCGAGGCGGCACACCACCGAACGCGACCCAGACGATGAACGGGGCGATCGGGCCGAGCACCGCCTGACGGTGGCACGCCACGTGCCCTTCACGCTCGGGACGCGTCCCGGGGCACATCGCGCGTCATCCAGAGGGGTTGTGAGCTGATGCACGCTCGTCGCATCACCGTCATCGACGATTCGCCGGAGATGCGTGACGTGCTGTCCGACGCGCTGCGCGGCGAATCGGTCCAGCTGACGCTCATGGACGCCGTGACCAGTATCGACGACGTCGCCGCCTCGGAGCCCGACGTGCTCATGGTCGACCTGCGGCTCGGCACCGACCACCTTCCCGGCTGGCAGGTCGTTCGCCACGTCCGGTCTCACCCGGCCCTGCTCGACGTTCCGGTCATCGTCTGCTCCGCGGCGCTCGACCAGATGCGCGCCTACGGCGGCGCCGCGGTCGATGCGCGGACGTACCTGCTCCCCAAGCCGTTCTCGCTCGTCGACCTGGAGTCGGTCATGGGCCAGGCGCTGGCTCGCGATGAGGGGCGCAGTGACACCCAGCCGATAATGGCCTCGATGATCCCGGACTTCTCGACCGATCCGTTCGGATGGTTCGCGTGGGTCGAGGGTGCCATGGTCCAACCGGTGTGGCGCCAGATCCACCCCCGGATCCAGCCGGCCGCCTGGGTGAGCGAGCAGGGCCATCCGTGGCGTCTCGTCCGCACGCCGCGAGGTGTGGAGATTCGACCAGACCTGGTGAGCCCGTTCCTGCGCTACGGCAACCAGCCCCTGGTCAGCGCGATCGGCCTGGCCGATGAGGTGGAGGTCGAGCTGACGACCGACTCCGCCCGCTGGGTCGGCCGCTTCCCGGTGCGCACCTTCGACCTCGCGGCCCTGGGGCGCGGCATGTTGGAGCAGCGCAAGCTGCCGCACGACAACCTCGCGGCGCTGTTCCCGCCGCCGGAGGCGGACGCGATGGCACGCGAGCGCTATTCCACGTTCCGGGTTGACGAGCGGAGTCCCACCCCAGGCGCGTAAGGCGACGTTCGCCGGATTGCGGAGAACTACCGCTCGGGGTAGCCTGTCGGGCATTCCCGATGCACCTGCCCATTTCGAACCTTGGTGAGGGACGCCGTCGCCTCCTGATCGTGGCGCTTGGCGTCTTCGGGCTGCTCGCCACGGCAGCCGCCCCCGTCGCCGCCGTCGAGCCGATCGATACGCGGGAGCCGGCGACGCTTCAGCGTGCGACGCCACCGTCCGTCGCTCCGGCACCTTCGGTGACTCCCGCCCCATCGGTGGCGCCGGCCGTTGACCTGCCCGGCATCGACG
This sequence comes from Chloroflexota bacterium, assembly GCA_025937535.1. Taxonomy (GTDB): domain Bacteria; phylum Chloroflexota; class Limnocylindria; order QHBO01; family QHBO01; genus JACDBZ01. Next base: position 4,427 of record JAICRD010000140.1, read on the forward strand.
TCTCGTGGCCGCAGTGCGGCGCCGAGCTGCCGGCCGAGTTCGGCTTCGCCATCGTCGGCGTGAACGGCGGACGGGTGTACGCGCCGAACCCGTGCCTTGGGGCGAACGCCACGGCCAGCCAGCTCGAATGGGCGGGCGCCCGCGCCGACCTGTACGTCAACACGGCGAACCCCGGCCCTGACCTCTCGGGCTTCTGGCCACACGGCCAGCGCTCCTCGCGTGACTGCAACACCGCCACCCGACCGGGCGCCGATACCGCCGACTGCGCCTACCTGTACGGCTGGAACGCCGCCGCCGACTCGTACCGGATCGCGTTCGAGGCGTTCGTCTCGCTCGGCTGGGCCGAGGGCGATGCCGACCGCATTCCCGGCGAGCGCACCTGGTGGCTGGACGTCGAGACGGCCAACACCTGGCGCGGCGACAGCTCGCTGAACGTGGCTGCCCTCCAGGGCGCCGTGGACTTCCTGGAATCGATGGACGCCGAGGTCGGCTTCTACTCGACGCCGCTGCTGTGGGCGCGCGTGACCGGTGGCACGGACCAGTTCGCCGACTATCCCGCCTGGCACGCCGGCGCATCGAGCCTGGATGACGCTCGCGCGCGGTGCCTGAGCGACGAAGCCTTCACCGGCGGTGAGCTGGTGATGATGCAGTGGGTCGAGAACGGCCTCGACCGCAACGTGGCCTGCCCGCCACGCGGTTGAGCGTCGGAGAAGCTACGCGACCTCGGGCAGCAGCTCGAAGCGCTCCGCGTGGACCGGCCGGATCTGCTGATACGGATGTCGGTTGAGCGTGTAGATGCGCGTGGCCGCCATGCGTTCGGCCGTCGCCGCGACGGCGGCGTGCACGAAACCGATGGCTGACGTCGCGAGCTCGCTCATCAGCCCGATGACGCGGTTGAGGTCCGCATCGGTCAGTGGCTCGAGGCGCCAGTCGGAGTCGACCAGGTAGCGGACGAATGCGGTCTCCTGGGCCGTGCCAAGGCGTGAGCCGATGAGGTAGCAGATCTCCGGCATGATGACCTGGGGCACGACGATCGCCTCCGGCTCGGCCTGCAGAGCCGCAACGGCGCGGTCGTGGTTCGTGTCTGCGCTGTCGACGAGGGAGTAGAGGATCCCGGCGTCGATGACGGCGGTCAACCGGCTGCGTCCGGCTCGGCCGCGGCAGAAGCGGCGCTC
>JAICRD010000112.1 GCA_025937535.1 Chloroflexota bacterium
CAGCCGCAGGCCGAGGTGGCGCGACGGCTGCTGGTCACCGCACCGGTCGTCACGCGACTGGCGTCGACGTTGGCGGACGCCGGACTGGTCGAGCGGAGGACCGATCCGAAGGACCGTCGCACCGTGCTCCTGGCGCTCACTCCGACGGGCCGGCGGCGAGCCCGCGCAATGCGCCGGGACCTTCTCGAGGCTGCCCGCGACCTGCTGGAGCCGATTCCCGAGGAGCGTCGGGCGTCGATCGGCTCCGCCCTCGAGGAGCTGCAGGTGCTCGTCCCCGAACATTCAGCGCGTCGCTGAGACGGCGCGCCGGTCGCCCCCGGCGGCCGGCGACGCACTCCGCGCGCCGGAGCTGTCGATGATGGTCACGCCGAGTGATCCCCTTCTCGACGCGCCGCGGAGACCGAGCGCAACCAGGGCCATGGTAAGGCCCGAGAAGGCCGCGCCGACCAGGAATGCGGCCGGGGTTCCCCACGCCTCGGCCACGAAGCCAGCGAAGAGCCCGCCGAGTGGTGCGGAGCCGGCGAAGACGGTCACGTAGAAGCTCATCACGCGACCGCGCAGCGCATCGGTCACGTTGGCCTGGACGGTGGCATTGATGGTGTTGATCATCAGCATGCTGAAGTAGCCGGCCCCCATGACGAGCGGTGCGGCGAGCCAGATGCTCCGCACCAGACCGATGCCGACGAGCAGGACGGCGAAGACGGTCCCGCCGACGAGCATGAGGGGGATCGCTCGGCGTTGGCGCATGACGGCGAGCGTCAGCGAGCCCAGCAGCGAGCCGAGACCCATCGCCGCGTACAGCCCGCCGTATGCCTCCGCCGTCAACCCGAGGACCTCCCGGGCGAACAACGGCAGCAGGATCTGGAAGTTGAAGCCGAAGGACGCGATCCCGCCCAGCAGGACGAGGCACCAGAAGACGAGCGGGGTCCGAACGGCGTAGCGGAATCCTTCGGCCAGGCTATGGAGCACCGGTGGGTGGCGCTCCGGCTTCTCGTGGCGCCGGATCTCCCGCGGATTCATGCGAAGCAGCCCGGTTAGCACGCCCGAGTAGGTCACCGTGTTGACGCCGAGGTTGATGGCGACGCCGGCGACGGCAGATCCCGTGGCGGCCGTGCCGAGCGCGATGATGACGCCGGCGACGGCGGGACCGACGACGCGGGCCGAATTGAAGGCCATCGAGTTCAACGCGATCGCGTTCGCGAGCAGATTGCGCGGCACGAGGTCGGGCGCGAGCGACTGGCGCATCGGCATGTCGATCGCGTTCACCAGCCCGAGCACGAGCGCCATGACCATCACCATCCAGATCTCCACCACTCCAGTCGCCGTCAGCAGGAAGAGGACGAACGCCTGGCAGGCCGCGCCGATCTGGCTGGCGATCAGCGCATGTCGCTTGTCGACGCGGTCGGCGAGGACGCCGCCGAACGGCGCGAACAGCATGGCCGGGCCGAACTGGAGGACGGCAATGAAGCCCAGCTGGATCGCGGACCCGCCCAGGGCGAGCACGAGCCAGGGCAGGCTGACCTGCTGCATCCACGTTCCGATGAGGCTGACGACCTGACCCCACCAGTAGAGTCGATAGTTGCGGACGCCGAGCGCCTCAAAACCGCGCTTGAGACCGCCCAGGGCGGCGCGCAGCGGCAGAGACTTCGGCTGGTCGGGTCGGGAGGCCGGAACGGGGTTGGCCACGGTGTCCTCAGCTCCGCACGTTGACCATGCTAACCACCTGGGATGCAGGCGTCATGCCGCGGCAGCTGGCGCTCCCGGACGCGTCGGCGCACGCGGTGAATCGCCGGTGGGACCGACATCGACCTGCTCCAGCTGCGGCATGCGCACCGAGCGCAGCCGCCAGGCGACGACGATCAGGACCACGCTCGCCAGCGCCGCGCCCAGGCTGAGCGCGAAGGCGGCTCCGAACGCCTCTGCCACGGCTCCGGCGAACAGGCCGCCGATGGGCGCCGACCCGGCGAACACGGTGACGTACAGGCTCATGACCCGGCCGCGCAGTGCGTCGGGCACCGAGTTCTGGATGGTCACGTTGATGGTGTTGACCATGAGCATCGACGAGAGGCCGACGCCGACGACGATCGGGAATGCCAGGAGCGGGTCGCGCACCAGGCCGAGCGTGAAGGCCAGCACCAGGAACGCGGCACCGCCACCCACGATGAGTCGGACGAGCGGTCGCTGGCTGGTCATGAAGGCCAGTGCCAGGGAGCCGATCAGCGAGCCGAGGCCCATCGCGGCGTAGATGGCGCCGTAGCCGCCGGAGTCCATGCCCAGCGCGTTGCGCGTGTAGAGCGGAAGCAGCGTCTGGAAGTTCATTGCCAGCGCAGCCGTTCCGCCGAGCAGGACGAGCGGCCAGAGCACCGTCCCGGTGGCCCGCGCGTACCGCAGTCCCTCTCCGAGGCTCGAGCGAATGGACGCGTGACGCTCCGGGCGCTCGGTCGCGTTGAGGAGATGGGGCTGGATCCGATACAGGCCGATGAGCACCGAGAAGTAGCTCACGGCATTGATCCCGAAGTTGGCCCACACGCCGAAGGCGGCGATCGTCGCGCCGGCGATCGCCGGGCCGATCACGCGCGAGAGGTTGAAGGACGTCGAGCTGAGCGCGATGGCGTTGACGAGATCCTCGCGCGGCACGAGATCGGCGACGAACGCCTGGCGGACGGGCATCTCGATGGCGCTCGCCGTACCGGCCAGCAGCGCCAGCACGTACACGTGCCAGATCTCGACCACACCGGTCAGGGCGAGCACGAAGAGCGTGCTGGCCTGGACCATGGCAACGGCGTTGACCGCCAGCAGCGTGCGTCGCTTGTCGACTCGGTCCGCGAGGACACCGCCCAGCGGTGCGATGAACGTCGACGGACCGAACAGGAAGACCATGACCAGGCCGAGCTCGAGCGGTGAGCCACCGAGGTCGAGGACGAGCCACGGCAACGCGACCGACTGCATCCACGTCCCGACCAGGCTGCCGATCTGGCCGAACCAGTAGCGCCGATAGTTCGGGTGGCGCATCGCCACGAAGCCGCGCCGGAACCCGCCGCCGCCGGCACGGGGCAGCGACGCCGCCCCATTGGGGCGGCGCGCGGCTCGCTGGTTGGACACTGCCTGGCTTATCCGCCGGGGCAACTGGGTGATGGTCATCGCACTAGTTAGCAATGCTAACAAATATCGGCGACTTCGGCAAGGGTCGCCACAGTACGAAAGTGCTTGAGCGGTGCACTGGCGATCCGCCATGATGTGCGCACGAAGCGCCCGATTCGACAGGCCCGAGCGATCCCTCGCCGGCGGCCGCGGGAGATGCGGACCGGTCGGCTGCCGCGTGTCCCGATGGCTGCGCTGCTGCTCTCGTTCCTGGTCTTGCTGTCGCCCGATCTGACCCTCGCCCCGCTCCAGGCCGTGGAGCCGGACATCCGGCTGCGCCCGATCGACGAGGCGAGCCTTCCGCTCGTCCCGCGAGTCGTCCCCGAGCAGGTCGCCGACCAACGGTCCGCGGGCGCCCTGCAGCCCGCATCGGTCCAGCTGGCCGACGCCCCGCGCTATGCCGCCGCCCTCGAGGCGGCGCGGGAGCTCGGCAGTGCCTGGGGCGTGACCTTCGCCGTCGTGCGTGACGGGACGCTGGTGTGGGCCGGCAGCGCGGGCCGCGGTCGCGACGGCCACACCGAGCTCACGCCGGACAGCGCGCTGGTGATCGGCTCGGTCACGAAGACCTTCGTGGCGGCCACCATCCTCGAGCTGGTCGAGGAGGGCCGCGTCGAGCTGGACGAGTCGGTCCGCACCTACCTGCGCTCGATGCACACGCTCAGCCCCAAGATCACCATCCGTCAGCTGCTGAACCACACCAGCGGCCTGGCCGACGTCTTCAACGACACGACCCGGGTGGGCATCGAGGAGCATCCCGAGCATGCCTGGACCACCGATGAGCTGCTCGCGGCGCTCCACGCCCCGTGGTACCAGCCCGGCGAGAACTGGGCCTACGCGAACACGAACTACTACCTGCTCAGCCTGGTGATCGAGCAGGTCACCGGATCCTCGTTGACCGATGAGCTCCAGCACCGATTCCTGGGGCCGCTGGGTCTGGCGGGCACGCGCCTCCTCACGCCGACCGATCCGGGCGGGCCGCTGGAGCCGGCGTGGACCACGATCTTCTGGGGCTCCGGCGCCATGACCGCGTCCGCCGCGGACCTCGCGCGCTGGGGCGACGCGCTCTACACGTCGGACCTTCTCGATGCCGGCATGCGCGCGGACATGCTCGCGTTCAACGACCACGACTATGGGCTCGGGGCGCAGCGCATCGAGCTGCCAGGGGCCGTGGGCTACGGCCACACCGGGCTGCTCAACACCTACACCACGCTGCTGTGGCACTTCCCGGCCGAGAAGGTCACGATCGCGCTGGAGGTGAACCGCAGCCACGTTGATCTCGGCGGCATGCTCCAGGCCGAGCCGCCGGGCGGCCCGTCGCTGTTCGAGCTCGCCACCGGCATCCAGCCGCCGGAGCCCACTCCCTCGCCTTCGCCCTCACCTTCGGGGCGCTGACTCGCGGCGTTGTCACGCGCCGAACCCGCATCGGCCGCCGCGGTGCCGGGCCCGTCCTTCGCGTTGCCACCGTTCGCTTTGCCACCTTTCGCTTTGCCACCTACCAACCACGCGAGGCTTAGGCGAGCCGGACGGCGGCGCGAGGGCCGATCCCGGCCGAAATCGTCGTCACCGGCGAGCGTGGTTGGTACCCGACCGGCAACACGCTGCGAGCGCTGCCTAAGCCGCGCGTCGTTGGTACCTGGCAGGCCGCTCTCCATCGGAGCCCGGTCGCACCACGTTCAATCGCCGTAGAGGATGTCGCGGATGACGGGCATCGGCGGCGTGCCATGGCTGACCACCGACTCGAGGAAGGGGCGCCATTCGAACGCGTCACCGCTTCGGCGTCGCGCCTCGCGCTCCAGCTCGGTCATCTCGACGCTGCCCAGGAAGTACGAGCACAGCTGGGTGCTCGACAGGCGAGCGCGCGACCACTTCTCGGTCGCTTCGGAGCGCTCCTGGAAGCCCCCCTCGACCATGAGCTTCATGGCCTCGTCCTCGGTCATGTTGCCCCGATGGATACGAATGTCCATGAGCGTGTTGGTGACGGCGCGCAGGAAGTACTTCCAATGGGCGAGCAGCAGCGCAGGATCGTCATCGGCGTAGCCGACGTCCATCATCACCTGGGTCACGTAGACGGCCCAGCCCTCCGCGAAGACGCCCGAGCCGAAGACGGCTCGCGCCAACGAGTCGCATCGATTCGACCATGCCAGCTGCAGGTAGTGCCCGGGCGTCGCCTCGTGGATGGTGAGGATCTTCAGGGCCCGGGCGTTGTTCTCGCGGAGCATCGAGGCGACCTGCTCATCGGTCCAGTCCTCGCGCGGCGGGGTGATGGCAAAGAAGCTGTCGAGCCCCTTGTCGAGCGGGCCGGGTGGGATGAGCATCGCGCCGCCGAAGGCGCGAAGGAACGGCGGGGTCCAGATGATCTGGAGCGGCTCGTCGGCAAGGCCGATGAGGTCGCGTTCCTCGATGAAGGCCTCGATTCGCTCGTGCTCGTCGCGACAGAAGTCGAGCAGCTCGTCCGCCCGTGGATGGTCCTGACCGATGGCATCCAGCACCCGGCGCGTCAGCGCATCGGGGTCATCCGGCATCGGCTCATCGCCGATCCGGGCCGGCCACAGCTCGCGCGCGAGGCGCAGCATCTCGGCACGGACCTCGTCGTAGGCAGCGGCGGCGCGTGCCTCCAGCTCCTGGGGCGTGACCGTGGCCTTGAGCGCGTGGTGGAACTTGCGGTCATACAGGTCCGGCCCGAGGCGGAAGCCCCCGTCGGCGGCGGGCAGGAGCTCGTCACGCAGCCAGGCCGCGAACGAGTCGACAGCGCCGATGGCCACCTCCGCCGCGGTCGTCACTCGCGTGCGCAGCTCCTCTGCCACATCCGCGCTCATCGAAACGGCGGTCCGGCACAGGTCCGCGACGCCCGGAATCGTCTCGATCGCCTTCTGGACGTGGAAGCGCGCCACCGGGCGGCCGCGGCCGGACGTCAGGTTGGCGCGTGCTGCGTCGAGGACCGCCGGGATGCCTTCCATGCGGCCCGCTGCACTGCCGAGCCGATCCGCAAGCGGCGCGAACTCCCGGCTCAGCAGGGCGAAGAGGCCGCCGCCCAGCAGGTAGCTGTACGTGATGGCGCTCCATGAAGGTTCGTCGAGCTCCTGCTCCTCGAAGCGCATCTCGTCGATGACCGAGACCAGGACCCGCCGATCGATCTCCTCCTCGCGGCTCAAGCCATCCGCCGCCTCGAGACTCGCTCGCGCCTCAGCAAGCCAGGCGAGGCGGGCGCCGGTGCCCGCATCGGTCACGTCAGGCCATTCGTGGTCATGCTCGTGGTTGCCGGCGTTCGTCGCGTGGACCGGGGAGTGGCGGAAGAAGTCGGCGAAAAAGGCGTCCTGCGCCTCGGCAAAGGTCGAAGTCATGGCGCGCATGGTGCCATGCGCCGATGCCGGCCGCCGGATCACCCGGCGGCCGGCCAATGTGCGCCTGACGGCGCGTCGATCCGGACCAAGTCAAATGGTCTACGGGCAGACCACCTCGGGGTTCCAGTCCGCCATCATCCCTGACGGGTTGTGCCTCCAGATCCAGGCGTGGTGCGTGTAGAAGCCGACCGCTGGCACGAGGATTCGCATCGGCATGCCGAACACGCTCGGCGGGCTGGTCGCACCGGGTGGATCGGTCCAGATCGGACCCGGGACGACCCATTCCACAGCGGCCAGCTGAAGCGAACCGTTCGGTCCCGGCGCATAGACGAGCGCCTCCGGCCGCATCGGGTCGACGTCGAGGTCGTCCACGAGCTCCTTGTTGAAGTAGTGATAGCCCATTGCCCCGAGGGTGGGATGGGCCACGCATCCGGTGATGATCACCACTCCGTCGTTCCGGAGGTAGCCGAGCTGATAGCCGGCCGCGACCGCCGCATCGACAGAGTGAAACTGCGCGGTGGTCGCTCGGAGGGCCGCGAGCTCGGCGTGCTCGTGCTGGGTGCCGGGCGTCGCCAGCGCACTACCGGCAAATGCCATGGCGGCAACCATCGCGACGAGCAGTGCGGCGTTGATCCGTGATCGCATTGGGAAACTCCTCTAAGGGCGCGTGGCTCGGTTCGGGCGGCTGGTTAGCTGGCTTTGA
>JAICRD010000056.1 GCA_025937535.1 Chloroflexota bacterium
CACGGCGTGACCCTCCGCGGTGCGGGCCTCGGTTCGGCTCCGCTCGGGATCGACGACGGCGTGGATGCGAGTCGGCATGCTGCCAGCCTAGCCCAGGGAGCCATTCCCCGATGCGCGTGATCAGGCCACAGTCGCTGGTTCCGGGCGCTCGTCGCCGGTCGATCCTGCTCGCTGCGTCGATGCTCGCCGTCGGGCTGCTGGCCATCGAGCTGGCCGCCGTTGGCGTGAGCTCGACGGCGGCTGCCGCGCTGATGGGTGCCACCGCCGCGCTCGGCCTCGGCGTCGGGTCGGCGTGGCTCATGCGTGCGGTGCGTCCGGATCGGTCACGCGCGATGGCCGAGGCCCTGACCTCGCTCCTGACCAACGTGTTCGACGACACGTACACGCTGATCGTGGCCCCGCTCCTGCCGGTGCGCGACGTGGCGCGGCTCGACGGCATCCTGGTCGGCCCCGGCGGGATCCGGGTCCTCACCGCGCGGGATTGGGAGGGCCGCTATCGGCTCCGCGGACGCACCTGGGAATTCGACGCCCGCGGGCGGCGCGGCTGGATCCGATGCCGCACCAATCCAACCTTCGACGCCATCGCCCTGTGCGACGCGGTCGTGCGCTGGGCAAAGGAGGCCGGGCTGCCGGACGTCGCGATCCAACCCGCCATCGCGTTCCCACGGCCGCACTCCCGGATCGTCCTGGAGGAGCCCGATGGCGAAGTGATCACGACGGAGAACGCGCCGTGGTGGGCCAACACGATCGGGCGCGTCCGGCGCGTGGACCCCGCGACCTCGGCACGCGTGCTGGAGGCGGTGCTCGACGCCGCCGAGCGCGCCACCGACATGCGGCCGGCGGTCGTGTCCGGCCAGCCACGCTAGGCGCCCGACTCCTCGTCGCCGCGCAACCACGCCGCGGCGGTCGTCTCGTCCAGCACATCGGCCAGCAGCTCGTCCGGATGCTCGTCGTCCGCGACGAGCAGGACGTGGGCACGGTCGCGCCGCAGCGCCAGGGCGGCGACGCTGCGCTCGAGCTCCGGAAAAGCGCCGGAAACGAGGGTTGCGTCGGTCATCGGCATGAAGCGGTCCGGGACATTTAGCAGGCCGTCCACCGGCCGGCTCCCGGCCGGAACGTGGATCGATCCCGTCAGTCGCAGTGGCGGAATCGACAGCTGCGCACGCACGGCGCGCTTCGGGATGCGCATGTCGCCGCCCGACGCACCGCCCAGATCCGGGGCGATCATCACCAGGATCTCGTCGACGGCCACCAGCGCCGACGGGGCGCCGATGGTCGACATGGCATCCGCATACTCGCTCACCGTCGCGTGCTCAACCGTCAGGTGCGAGCCGGTCTGCTGGTTCAGGATCTCGGCCACCCGCGTGAAACGCGTCCGCACCGTGCCCGAGATCCGGTACGCCGCCGTGTAGACGTCGACCTTGACCTCCGCCAGGTTGCTGAAGCTGTCCATGCCGAAGGGGTTCATCGTCTGCGCATGCTACCCGTGAGCGCCGCATGATCGCTGCGCGTGTTCGCGTCGCCTACGCCTCCGCCTCACCCGTGGCGGCGATCCGCTCCGTCTCGCCGCGGGCGCCGGTGGCGAGGAGGATGCGTCCTGTGGCCTGCTCACCGAACAGCGCCTCCACGGTATCGAGGGTGTCGATCTCGGCGGGGGTCTTGTCGTCGCGGATCCGCACGATCCGCGGGAAGCGCATCGCGAAGCCCGAGCGGTGCCGGGACGAGCGCATGATCCGATCGAAGGCGATCTCCACCACCACCTCCGGCACGACCGTCCGATAGCGTCCGAAATCCTGGAGGGTGACGCCCTTGAAGTGCTCGGTCATCTCGGCGATCTCGGCATCGGTCAGCCCGGTGTAGGCCTTGCCGATGGTGAGCAGGCGCGCGTCGGGCGCATCGGTCTCGCGCACCGCGAAGGTGTAGTCCGACAGCACGCCACGTCGCTTGCCGTGGCCCCATTCGACGCCGACGACCACGCAGTCGAGCGTCGCGAGCGCCTTCTTGAGCTTCAGCCACCCCAGGCCGCGCCGGCCGGGCTGGTAGGTCGAGCGCGGGTCCTTGACCATCAGGCCCTCGTTCCGGCGCTCGCGCGCGTCGTCGAAGTGCCGGTCGACCTCCTGCGCCGACCGCGCCGTGTCGAGGTGCGACAGCAGCATCCGCTCCGCCGTTCGCTCCGGCAGGCTCAGTGCATCGAGCGCCGCGCGGCGCTCGCGCAGCGGAACCTCGAGCAGGTCGACGCCGCGATGGTGCAGCAGATCGAAAGCGACCAGCACGACCGGCACCTCCGCCAGCAACGCCTTCGACGGCCGCACCCGGCCGAGCCGCGTCTGCAGTGACGCGAAGTCGAGAACCGATCCTTCCCGCCACGGCACCAGCTCACCGTCGATCACCAGCGGCGCCTCGTCGCGCAGCGTGCCGACCGCCTCGGCGATCTCCGGGAAGGAGCGGGTGACGTCGTTCAGGTCGCGGCTGAACAGCTGCGCGCTTCCTTCCCCACCGACGTGCAGCTGCGCCCGGATGCCGTCGTATTTGTCCTCGATCCATGCCTCGTGGCCGACCCGCTTCATGACCTCGGCAGCGTCCGCCACGGGCGACGCGAGCATGAAGCGGATGGGTCGCCCGACGTGAAGCCGGGCGTCGGCCAGGCGGCCGGAGCGGGCGAGCCGCGCGGTCTCGCCGATCTCGCCGGTCAGCATGTGCGCCCGCCGCACGTCGTCCAGCGGCGCGTCGAAGGCCACCGCGACCGCCTCCTCGAGCAAGCCCTCGCGCAGCCCGATGCGCGTCTCGCGCGAGGCGATGCGGCCGATGAAGCGCGCCTCCTCCGCATCCGCACGGCGGAACAGGTCGGTCATGCGCGCCACTCGGTCGTCGGCAGATGAGGCCGATGCGATCGCGGCGAAGGCGTCTGCCACGTCGCCGACGCTGAGCCCGTCCGGCGCGCCCACCGTCAGCAGATCGGCGGCCGCGTCGCCGAAGTCCGAGTGGCGGAGATAGGCCGCCCGGATGGCATCTGCGTCGGCACCGCTGGCGGCTGCCAGCGCGGCGCCCTGCTGGACCCAGCCGATGCCGAGCTTGGCGGTCGGGTCGACCAGCGGCCGGCCGGCGAAGAAGACCGTCGCTGCGGCCAGGTCGCTCTCCGGCAGGGCGCGGAGGTACGCCGCGAGCAGGTCGCGCTTCGCGTTCTTGCTGCGAGTGGCGCCGACCGCCGCGGCCGTGCGGGCGAGGTCGGCGAACGGGGTCGAGGCGGCCATTGGACCTGCGAGTCTAGGCGTGCGCGGCGACCCTCGGTAGGATCCGGGTGATGCGCTCGCTGCTTGCCCGGCTCGATCGTCTGAGCTGGATCGTCATCGGCGCCGGCCTGGTCGTCGGCGTCCTCTGGGTCCTCGTGCTGCCGCTCGGCATCGCGCTGAGCGGCATCGCCGGGCTGTTCAGCCTCATCGTGCTGGGATTCAGGGGGCGGTGGCTCGAGATCGGCCTGCTGCTGGTGGCCATCGGCGTCGTGCCCCTTCTCGTCTATCGCTGGTTCGGCGCGCCCCTCGTGGACGGCCTGGGCCCGGACGAGCTGTCGATGGAGCTGATGGCGCCGGGCGCGGCGTACGTCTTCTTCGTCATCGGCCTCGCCATCACGCTCGCCGCCGGGCTGCTCCTCCGGCGGCGTTCCTCTTGACCGCGGCCGCGTTCGCGCCGATGCTGCCGGCATGGTCTTCCCCTGGCAGAAGCGCAACGTCCCGCCCGAGCTCGCCGCTCGGGTGCCGCCCGGCCAGGTCCTGACCGACAAGTTCCCGGTCCTCCACTTCGGCCGCGTGCCGTCCTACGCCGATTTGTCGGGTTGGGACTTCCGCGTCTGGGGCGAGGTCGAAGAGCCCTTCAGCTTGCGCTGGGCGGAGTTCCGCAGCCTGCCGGTGGCCGAGCTCACGACCGACATCCATTGCGTCACGCGCTGGTCGAAGCTCGACACCCGCTGGGAGGGCGTCGCGTTCTCCCACGTCGCCGAGGTGGCGCGGCCGAAGCCATCGGCCCGGTTCGTGATCTTCCACGCCGAGGGCGGCTTCACCTCGAACGTGCCGCTCGCGACCGCCATGCGGCCGGAGTGCATCCTGGCATGGTCGTACGACGGCGAGCCACTGACCGCCGAGCACGGCTATCCGCTCCGCGCGATCGTGCCCGGCACGTACTTCTGGAAGAGCGCCAAGTGGCTCCGCGGCGTCGAGTTCAGCGCCGCGGACCAGCCCGGCTTCTGGGAGCGCAACGGCTACAACAACGACGCCGATCCGTGGAAGGAGGAGCGCTACTCGCGCTCCTGATCGGCGCCGCTGGCGCGCTCGTCCATGCCCTTGGCGCGCGCGATCAGCTCCGCGACGCGCCGTCCGCCCTTGCGGCCGATCTCCCGGAAATGCTCGTTCGAGTACCGCTCGCTGACGGCCTTGCCCCCCTTGGCGCCGATCTCCTGGAAGAACTCAGCACCGTACCGGGCGCGCGTGGTCTTGCCACCCTTGCGACCGGCCTCGCGCACGCTCATGTTGCCTTCGTCGGTGGAGCCAGTCTGGTCGGCGCTCCGGCGCTCCGCCATGAGGCGCCTCCTCTGCTTCGTTCGAATGCTTCTGGGCCAAGCAAGCGAAAGCAAGTTACGTACCGCGGCTAGAATGGCCGGCCGATGCATCCGCTCCTCCGCAACGTCGTGATCGGGATCGTGGGCCTGATCATTGCCGGCGCCCTCACCGCACTCGCCCTGCTCGGCAGTGACTCCGACCTGTCGGTCCTTGCGCTGCTGGCCGCAGGCGTCCTCGGCACGCTTGTCGGCCTGTTCCTGTACTCACAGGGCTGGGTCTGGGGCAGCCGCGCCGCTCGACGGCGCGAGACGGGCCAGTCGGTGCTGATCGCCGTCGGCGGCGGCGTGATGGTGGTGATCGCTGCGGTCGCGCTGGCCGGGCTGCTCGTGCTGATCCTGCTCTTCTATCTGGGCTGATCTCTGCCCATCGCGCGCCGCTGGTACGATCTCGATTCGTCGCGCTCGGCCCCCATCGTCTAGAGGCCTAGGACGCCACCCTTTCAAGGTGGAGATCACCGGTTCGAATCCGGTTGGGGGCACCACGCTCTACCATTGCGACACGACGCCGTCGAGGGAGCTTCCCATGGCTTGGATCGTCCTCGTCCTTTCCGGCGTGCTCGAGGCCGTGTGGGCAGCCGCACTCGACGAGAGCGATGGCTTCAGCAGGCTCGCGCCGAGCGCGGTCTTCCTCGTGGCGCTGGCCCTGAGCATGGCGGGGCTCGCCTTCGCCATGCGAACGATCCCCCTGGGCACTGCCTACGCCGTGTGGGTCGGCATCGGCGCCGTGCTGACGGCCGTCTACGCCATGACCACAGGCCATGAGGTGGCGTCGCTCGCCAAGGTGGTGCTCCTCGGCGGGATCGTCGCGTGCGTCATCGGCCTGAAGCTATTGGAATAGCGTCCTCTGGGCGTTCCGCACATGAGCCGATGTGCACGCGACGGCCTCAGATGTGGTTGATCTCGACCCGATCCCCGCAGTTGGGGCACCACAGCAGGAGGAGCTTCGGATCCTCGGGCATCGGCCGCCACGAGTAGACGTCGGCCTCGGTGACCTGCTCGCCACAGCGCGGGCACTCGTAGCCGAGCTCGAGCCACTGATCGCGCGGGACGTTCTGGCGGCCCATGGATCAGCGGCGCCGATCAGGCGGCGGTGGTGGCGCCCAGCCCGGCTTCGGACCCGCGGGCGCATCTCCGGCCCCGTCGGCGGCGGCGATGGCCGCGCGCGTCTCGTCGGCCTTGGCCGATGGACGAATCAACGGGTACGACATGGCGGCGTAGCCCGGCCAGAAGCCGACATCGCCGTCGCGGATCATGACCTGCGTCCTGCTGAATGCCCCGGTGACGTCGCGGACGGATCGGTCCATCACCTGCAGGTCGCGACCGGTGACCTGCTTCAGCGCCGGCGGCAGGGTCTCGACCAGGTACGCCGGGTTGGGGTCGGCTGCGAACGCGAGCTCCAGCGCCTCGACGACCTGCTCATCGGGCAGATCACGAGGGAGCGGACGGCTGATGTAGGCCATGCGCGGATCGCGGCTTGGCCCGCGGAAGGTGCGGACGAGCGACTTGAGCATCGGAATCGCGATTGTACCCGGCCGACCCGGCGTGGGTGGCTGTGACGGGTTTGGGTATACTTGCGTCCCCTGTGAGGAACCCAATCGCGGCTTCGCTGCGCTCCGCATGAGCAGCCCCATCGCCGCGCGTTCGACCACGCAACAAGGAGCCCTCTGATCACCGTGCGCGTCCGAAAGGCCGTCCTGCCCGCCGCGGGGTTTGGCACCCGATTCCTCCCCGCGACCAAGGCCATCCCGAAGGAGATGATGCCGCTCGTCGATCGGCCGATCATCCAGTACGCGGTCGAGGAAGCGGCAGCATCCGGGATCGAGCAGATCATCATCGTCATCGCCACCGGGCGCAGCGCCATCGAGGACCACTTCGACTCGAACGCCAGCCTGGAGCGGTGGCTGGAGGAGCGTGGCGACATCGACATGCTGCGCACGATCCGCCGCATCAGCGAGTTCGGCACCGTCGCCTTCGTCCACCAGCGCGAGCAGCTCGGCCTCGGCCACGCCGTGCTGATGGCCAAGGACCTCGTGGGCGATGAGCCCTTCGCGGTGATCCTCTCCGACGACGTCATGCTCAACCCCTCCGGCGAGCCGGTGACCAGGCAGCTGATCGACGCGCACGTCACCCATCGCGGCTCGGTCATCGCCGTCCAGCGCGTCGACCGCCAGGACGTGACGCGCTACGGGATCCTCGATCCGCTGCACGAGGAAGGGCGCCTCGTCGAGATTCGCAACCTGGTCGAGAAGCCGTCGGTCGAGGACGCGCCGTCCGACCTCGCCGTGCTCGGACGCTACGTCCTGACGCCGAAGATCTTCGACGTCCTGGAGCAGACCAGCCGTGGCGCCGGAGGGGAGATCCAGCTGACCGATGCGATCCGCACCCTCATCGGCGAGCAGCCCGTCTTCGGCTACCAGTTCGAGGGCACGCGCCACGATGCGGGGACCCGTCTCGGCTGGTTGAAGGCGAACGTGGCGGTGGCGCTCGAGTCGGAGGACGCCGACGAGTTCCGGGCCTACATCCGCGGACTCGACCTGCGAGACTGACGCGCGTGGAGATGATGGGGAGGCTGATCAGCGGCCGCTACCGACTGATCGCGCCGCTCGGTGAGGGCGGCATGGCCACCATCTGGCGGGCCGTCGACGAGCAGCTCGACCGCGAGGTCGCGGTCAAGATCCTGCGCCCGCAGTTCAGCGCCGATCCGGGTTTCGCCGCCCGCTTCAAGCAGGAGGCGCGCTCCGCCGGCGGCCTGAGCCACCCCAACATCGTCAGCGTCTACGACTACGGCACCGACGGCGCCGATGGCGAGCAGTACATCGTCATGGAGCTCGTCGAGGGGCGCGATCTGTCGACCATCCTGCACGAGCGCGGTGCGCTCTCGACCGACGACGCAGTGCGGGTCGCCATCGGCGTGGCGAGTGCGCTGGAGGTGGCGCACCGCAAGGGCATCGTCCACCGCGACGTGAAGCCCGGCAACATCCTCATCACCGATGCGGGCGACGTGAAGGTCACCGATTTCGGGATCGCTCGAGCGGTGAGCGAGGCGTCGATGACGGTCACCGGCACGACGCTGGGATCGGTCCACTACTTCAGCCCGGAGCAGGCGCGCGGCGACGAGGTCACCGGGGCGTCCGACGTGTACGGCCTGGGCATCGTGCTGTACGAGATGCTCACCGGCCGCCGCCCGTTCGAGGCCGAGTCCGCCGCCGCCGTCGCGCTCAAGCGCCTGAGCGAGGATGCTCCGCGGCCGAGCGCCATCGGGTACGCCCTGCCGCCCGGCCTCGAGTCGATCCTGATGCGCGCCCTGGCGCGCGACCCCGCCGAACGCTTCCCCGATGCCGGCGCGTTCGCCGAGGCGCTCCGCGTCTGGCGCCGAAATCCCGATGCGGCAGCTCCGTTGGCTGCCGGCGCCGCCACGGCCGCCGCGGCGGTTGCCAGCACGCCACCCGCCGGCGAACCAACGGTCTACGTCCCGCCGCGCGTCACGCGACCCGCCGATCGCGTGCCGGTCGCGCCCGCCCAGCGCCGCGTCGATGTCTACGAGCGCGACCGAGACGAGGGTCAGCCGTGGTGGATGTGGCTGTTGGCCGTCCTCGCCGTGTTCCTGCTCGGGGCCATCGGCTTCCTGGCGGTGCAGCTGTTCGGCGACGGCACGCCATCCGCGAGCCCGACTCCCAGCGCCGCGCTCGTCACCGTCCCGAACTGCGAGGACCGGCCGCTCACCGCCGTGCGCAGCGAGCTCATCGACCTCGGGTTCGAGCCCGACGAGGAGCGCGAGAACTCCGAGGACGTCGACGAGGGCAACGTCATCCGCTGCGAGCCCGCCTCCGGCGACTCGATCGCCGAGGGCTCGACCGTCACCGTCTTCGTCTCGAGCGGCGAGGAGCAGGTGCAGGTGCCTCGCCTCCGCGGCCAGACGGAGACCGATGCGCGCCAGACCCTCGATCGGGTCGGCCTGTTTGTCGGCACCATCACCCGCGAGCCTGACGCGACCATCGCCGAGGGCTCGGTCATTCGCAGCGACCCCGCGGAGGGTGTCGAGGTCCCAGCCGACAGCCAGGTTGACCTGGTGATCAGCACCGGACCGACGCCGTCACCGACACCGTCACCGACGCCCACACCCTCGCCGACACCGGTTCCGACGCTGCCGCCCACGCCGCCTCCGACACCGGTGCCAACTGACACACCCCCGCCACCGTGAACCGACGCCTTGTCCGGGGGCCGGTGCTAGCATGAACGTGAGCTCGTAATCCAACCTCTGGAGGGACGTTCCCGCATGGCCACCATCGCACCGATCACGGTCGATGAAGGGAGCTTCGAAACCGAAGTACTCAACGCCGAGAAGCCCGTGCTCGTCGACTTCTGGGCTCCATGGTGCGGCCCCTGCCGCCTCGTCTCGCCCGTCGTCGAGAGCCTCGGCGAGAAGCACGGCGACAAGATCGCGGTCGCCAAGGTCAACACCGATGAGAACCAGCAGCTGGCGATGCGCTACAGCATCTTCAGCATCCCGACGCTGATCGTGTTCCAGAACGGCCGCGAGGCCGCCCGCCTCGTCGGATACATGCCCGAGCAGGTGATGGAGGAACGGCTTCGGCCCTTCCTGGCCTGACGGCCGCCGCCGCTTGATCGGCGCCTCCGCGTCCCCGTAGAAGACAACGAGCCCGTTCGCTGACTCAGCCATCCGCCCATCCGGCGGGCGAACCGCTGCCATGGCCCCAGTGCATTGGCACCAATAGAGTGGCGCCGGCTCAGGGGCGAGACCGGCTGCGACCGACGCTCCCCGCCGACGGGTGCGAGATCAGCCGCTACACTCCCTCGCGAGGAGGGCTGCCCGAGCACCGATGATCATCAAGACCGAACGCCGCGCCGGTGGCGAGCGACGCCAGGCCGAGGATCCATTCGCACCAGACCGCCGCGGCGGCGATCGGCGCACGATGTGCTGGGAGGTCGAGAACTGCGACCTCACGATCCGATATCGGTGTCCTGCCTTCATCCTGCGCCGCCCGTGCTGGGAGCTGTGGGCGGTGGAGGGCATCGGCCCAGCGCGGGCCTGCTGCTACAACGACAAGGAGTGCGAGCCCGGCCGCTGCATCATCGCCGAGAAGCGCTTCGCCGGCAGCCCGGAGCCACTGACCGTCCATGTCGGCCGTCGTGGCGTTCCGCTCGGCTACACCAAGCCGCGCCGCCACCACTGCCCGCACTTCTATCTGACCCACGGCGCCAAGGGCCGCATTCCGATCCAGGCGCCGCAGCTCATGCGCACGCTGATGAAGCAGGAGGGCACGGTCGCACGATGCGAGCTGCGCGGCGGAGTGCACCTCGACTCCGGCTACGTCAACGACCTGTGCCTGACCGGCCAGTTCAATGACTGCGTCTTCTACGAGGACGCCGCGGACTGAGCGCTTGACGCTCTCCTACGCCGATGCGGTCCGCGAGCTCACCGAGCGTGGGCGCTTCGGGATCAGCATGGGCCTCGAACGGGTCGAGCGCCTCATGGCCGAGGTCGGCCATCCCGAACGGAGACTCCGCGGGGCGCTGATCGGCGGCACAAACGGCAAGGGGTCCGTGGTGGCCATGACCCGATCGGTCCTGAACGCGGCCGGCTTCCGCGTCGGCAGCATGCCGAAGCCGCACCTGGTCAGCTATCGCGAGCGCGTGGCCATCGACGGTGAGCCGATCGATGCCGACGCCTTCGCCGCCATGGTCGAGCGCGTGCTCCCCGCAATCGATCGCGTCACGAAGGCGGTCGGCCCGCCGACCGAGTTCGAGGCGCTGACCGCGGCCGCGATCAGCGAGCTCGCCCACCGCGAGGTCGACCTGGCCATCGTCGAAGTTGGGATGGGCGGTCGGCTCGACGCCACGAACGTGCTCGACCTGGGCGTGGCGGTCATCACCAACGTGCAGCGGGACCATGAGGCATACCTGGGCAACACCTTGACGAAGATCGGCGGTGAGAAGGCGCCGATCATCAAGTCCGGCGACCTTGCCGTCACCGGCGCAACGGGCCGCGGACTGCGGCCGATCCTCGATCGCTGCGCCGCGCTCGACGTGCCGCTGCGACGGGCCGGTCGCCGGCAGGCCTACCGCGCGCGCGTCG
>JAICRD010000210.1 GCA_025937535.1 Chloroflexota bacterium
GCCGGCATCGGCGTGACGGACTTCCGCGACCGCTGGTACGTGACCAGCATCGGCAAATGCTATCCGGGTCGCGCACCCGGCTCATCGGTCGATCGGCCGCCCTCGCGAGCCGAGATCGAGCGCTGGACGCCATTCCTGCGGGAGGAGCTGCGCCTCGTGGATCCGGAGCTCGTGCTGCTGGTGGGTGGCTTCGCCCATCGGTTCGCCTTCGGCGAGCGCGTCAAGCTGGACGAGCTGGTCGGCCGGGAGCTGGCCTGGGATGTCGCGCCGGGGGCATCGGTCCTGTGCCTGCCGCACCCGTCGGGCGCGTCGACCTGGCTCAACGACGGCGCCCGCGTCGAGCTCTGGCGCCGCGGTATCGAGCTGCTGCGGGATCGATGGGCGGCACTGCAGGCGTGAGCCGAGAGGTTCGGCTGGGGATCCTCGCCGTGGCGGGGTTGGGGGCCTTCGTGTTCCTCATGCTGATCGTCGGCTCCATCGGCCCACCGCGGCCGGAGGTCGACCCGCTCTCGGTCGAGCGGGCGCTGGCCGGCGGCGCGCCAGCCGACGAGTGGGGGACCGATGAGCTCTACGTCAGCGGCTGGTACGCCGAGCTTGATGCGGACTGTGTCGGGGACGACGGCGGCGCCGACGCATCGGTCGCGTGGCTCCAGCGGGACTGCCCGCTCCGGGTGCTCATGCCCGAGCAGCCGGCCGAGGACGTCACCCAGGAGGAGCTCCTGCGAGATGGCCTGCGCATCACGGCACCGACGGATGCCGTCTTCCCGGCGCGCGCCGAGGCGGCGGGCCCGAACCTGCGGATGCAGCGGCTGGTGTTCGTCGGCCACTTCGACGATCCCGCCGCGAGCGGCTGCGTGCCGGATCGGATCGAGCGATGCCGCAACTCCTTCGTCGTGACCGACTACGACGAGCTCATTCGGTGACTCGGCGGCACGCGATTGGAAGCCGGCGCGCGCACGGGCCGGATTACCATCCGCGCTCTCGCGACTGGAAATCTGCGCGCTCCTCGGCACGTTAGACGGCCGAGGCGCCGAATCGGGATGAGATCCACGCTCAGCGACACCGGCTTCGGGCCGAATCCGCCGGCTAACGTGCACCCATGAGCGCAGATTTCAAGTCACGGCGCGCGCCGCGGGCCAAGGGTCAACTTCCCGTGGTCATGTCCAGCAGCCCGGACTCGCGGGCGCGGTGCATGAACCACGCGAAGAGCGACAGCGCGATCGGCACGGCGATCGCGACGCTGATGACCAGGAAGAGCATGACCTGCCCGTCCGAGAGCTGGCCGATGCTGCCCGGTGAGCCGTGGCCGAGCAACCCCCGGCGGGACGCCTCGAGCCACCACGTCGTGGGCGACGCGTACGCGAGCGGATGGACCACGCTCGGCAGGATGTCGATCGGAAAGATCGCGCCGGACACGAGATACAGCGCTCCGGCGATCGCCTCCGGGTACGACCACGCCTCCTGCCGGAGCTGGAGGCACCAGCCCGCCATGAAGACGCCGATGGCGATGACGCCGAGCACGCCGATCAGGGTTGCCGGGACCAGGTAGAGCAGGTTCGGCCGCAGCTCGACGCCAAGGAAGACGACGCCGATGAGGAGCGTCAGCGCCACGGCGACGAAGGAGACGATCACCCGCGCCAGCGATCGCCCGAGCAGGAACGGGAAGAGCGACGACGGCGTGACGACGACGTACTTCATCATCCGATAGCGCTCGCGATCCTCCAGGATGGACTGCACCAGCCCGCCCATGACGCCGAAGACCACGTTCCACAGCGCGCTGCCGACGATCATGAACTGGAGGAACTCCGTCGCCTGGCCCTGGGTGATGACCTGGACCATGACGACCAAAATCAGCGCCGCGGCGAGCGGCTTGGCGACCGTGTAGATGGCGAAGAGGAACGGGTCCGACCAGTTCGACTCGATCGCCCAACCCAGGCCGATCGCGGTCCGGAAGCTGCGCCAGGCATCGGCGAGGGTCAGCCCGCGGACGGGAGCGGCTCGATCGGTCACTGCCATCGCAGCGTGAGCCTCCCTTCCTTCCGGGCGAGATGCTCCAGATAGCCGAGCGCCAGGCGGGCGCCGATGATGAAGACGATGCCCATCGCCACCAGGATCGCCATCTCGACGCCAACGGGCAGCACGCCGGTCATGTCCCTGAATGCGAGCTGCCGCATCGCGTCGAGCCCGACGCCGAGCGGCAGTGTCGACATCACCACCCCGATCAGCGGTCCGAAGCTTCGCAGGGCGCCCAGGGGGAAGTTGACGCCGCCCAGGAAGTAGATCGGCTCCTGGAGGAGCTGAGCCAGATGGAACGCCTCGCGTCCCCACAGCAGGAAGAGCGACGCGAAGAGCATCCCCATCCCGTACAGCGGGATCATGGTCAGCAGGAACACGAGGGCCAGCAGGAGCGGCTGTTCGATCTGGTAGGTGACGCCGTAGAGGACAGAGCCGATGCCGATCACGGCGAGTGCTCGCGAGCTCGTCATCACCAGCCCGCCGATCGCCATGCCGGCCAGGATGCTCATGAGGTGCATGGGTGCCGTGAAGTACAGCTCCAGGTTGCCCTGGTCCTTCTCCCAGTAGAACTGTGCCGCCATCATCCAGACCACGTTGAGCCAGAACGCGGTCATGGCGCCGCCGAGGACGACGAAGCCGATGAACTCCTCCGGCGCCTCGAGCGCGCGGTAGACGAACACGAACGCGCTGACGGCGAGGAAGGGCAGCAGGATCTCGAAGAAGACCCAGGACGGCTCACGCGTCAGGCCGATGACGCGCGGGTACGCACGCCCGACCACCGCGCGCAGGTTCGCGCGGATGACGCGCCCGGTCGACCACTCCGCCGCCTCACGCGCCGTGCGCGCGGTGAGCGATCCGTATCGGTTCACGAGGGCTGCTCCTCGTCGTGCTCGTCACCGAAGCCGCGGCCGACGAGCTCGACGAAGACGTCCTCCAGGCTCGGCTCCGACTTCGCCAGCCCCACCAGGTGCGAGCCGCGTTCTGCGACCGCGGTGACGACGTTCGTCAGCGCCGAGTCATCGGCGAGGGCGACCTTGAGGGCGACACGGTCGGAGCTGGCGCTGTCGGCCGAGTCCTCGTCGGCGTGGACGGCGGAGAGAACGCCCGGCAGATCACCGATCGCGGCGAGGCCGCCGTTCTGCGGCAGCTGGTCAAGCTCGATGCGAAAGATCGACTCGGCCTGCACCCGGCGGCGCAGCTCCTCGGGCGTGCCGAGCGCCAGGATCTTGCCGCGGTCGACGATCGCGATTCGGTCACACAGCTGCTCGGCCTCGACCATGTAGTGCGTCGTGAGCAGCAGCGTGCGGCCCGGCGCCGCGGCCTTCCACGCCAGCGTGTGCTCGCGCAGATCGCGCGCGGCAGCGACGTCGAGGCCGAGCGTCGGTTCGTCCAGGAACAGAACCCACGGGTCGTTGAGCAGTCCGCGAGCGAAGTTGAGCTTCTGGCGCTGGCCGGTCGACAGCGTCCGCACCTTCTGGTCCTTCTGCTCGGTCAGGCCGGTGATCTCGATGAGCTCGTCGACGCGTCGCCAGCCGTCGGCGATCGGCATGCCGTAGAACTGGCTGAACATCCA
>JAICRD010000136.1 GCA_025937535.1 Chloroflexota bacterium
ACCTTCGACGGGTTCAGGGGGGGGGGGGGGGGGGGGGGCGGCTCGATCTCGCCGGTTTCGAGCTCGGCGTTGGCGGTGCCCTCAGGGCGCTCACGAACCACGCCCGAGACCTGCACCACCCATTCGTTGCGCGCCGGTTCGGCGGCGGCGTGGGCATCGGCGGCCTCGTCGGCGTTGGTCACGACCTGCGTGATGCCGTGGCGGTCACGGAGGTCGAAGAAGGCCAGGTGACCGTGATCGCGGCGCCGATGCACCCAGCCGGCAAGAGTCACGCGCTCGCCGGCGTGCGAGGCGCGCAGATCGCCGCAGGTGTGCGTACGGAAGGCGGTTGCCATGGGAGTCGCCATGGTATCCGAGTCAGGAGGCGACCGGCGCGACCAGCGAGGTCTCCTGCTTGAGACGGTCGAACATCGCCTGGTACCTGGGCAGCAACTCCGGGCCGATGCCGTCCAGCGCCGCGCGATCGCGTGTGCCGCGCGGTCGTTGGATGCGGACGGTGACCCGCGTGCCGCCATCGGCCGGCTGGAGCTGCGTCATGCTCACGAAGCGCACGAGGCCCGGAATGGTGCTCTCGACGGTGAAGTATTCGAACGGCCGCCAATCGAGGATCTCCTCGAGGGTTGCGCCATCGCCGTGGACGCAGTGGTTGCGCGTCCCAACGCCGCGGCGGCCGTCGCTGGGCACCTCGTCGATGCGCTCGACGCCCGGAATGATGCGCGCGCGCTCCCGCGGATCCGTGAGATAGGTCCACGCCGATTCCGGGGGAACGCCAAGGTCGGCTTCGATGCGCGCGAAGGCCGTTCGATCGCTCACGGTGACGCGCTTCAGCTCGCGCTCGCGCTGCCAGCGCGCGTCGAGGTCATGGACCCAGGCACGCACCTCTCCGAGCTCGTCGTACGTCTCGTGATGCTCACGCAGCCGCAGCGCATCCGGGTCGATGCCGGCTGCCGCCACGCACGCATCGGTCAGCAGGACGTAGCCGCCGAGGCCCGTCTCCTGCACCACGCGATTCTTCAGGAGCCGATGGACCATGATCACGTCCGCGCCGGTCAGCTCGTCGGTGCCGTACAGGCGCTCGACCACGAACCGCCCGTGATGGGTCACGAACTTGAGGTTCAGGCTCGGGATGCGGATGCAGGCGTTGCACTCGCAGGTCGTCGCGCGCGAGATCGCGTCCAGCCGACGCCGAAATGCGAAGTAGGCGCTCTCGAGCGTGTCGAGCAGCAGCGAGCCGTCGATGCGCACCACCGGCGAATAGACGAAGGCCGCGTCGCCCTCCAGCTTGGCCAGGCGGAATGGGCCCCGAAGGCGATCCACCACGGTCCGAATCAGGTCGCGGAGCGCGTCCTGGGCGTGCTCCAGCTCGGTATCGGCGAGCAGACCGGTGTAGCCGGAGATGTCGCCGATAGCGAGGCAGCCTTCTTGCGGCTCGCGGAGCATGTGGCCGCATTCTATGCCTGCCGCCACCGCGGATCGACGCGCCGGCGATGAGTTCGGGGCCCCCGAACCGTCTTGTTGGAACCGATCCCGTACGACGCATGACATCCGAGGAGGCACCCATGGCCCGGCCGAAGATCTATCCATGTCTCTGGTTCGACGGCAACGCGGAGGAGGCAGCGACCTTCTACACCTCACTGCTGCCGGACAGCCACGTCGACAAGGTGTGGCGATCGCCCGCCGAGACGCCGAGTGGCCCGGCCGGCATGGTACTGACCGTCGACTTCACGCTCGCCGGCGAGCAGTTCCAGGGCCTCAACGGCGGCCCGGACTTCAGCTTCAACGAGGCGATCTCGTTCGTGATCGAGTGCGAGGACCAGGCCGAGGTCGATCGGCTGTGGGACGCACTGACTGTCGATGGTGGCGAGCCCGGACCCTGCGGCTGGCTCAAGGATCGCTTCGGCGTCTCGTGGCAGATCGTGCCGAAGGCCCTGAACGAGATGATGGACGATCGCGACACCGAGGCCGCGCGGCGCGCGATGGAGGCGATGCTCCGGATGGGCAAGCTCGACGTCGCCGAGCTGCGCCGCGCGTTCGAGGGCAACGAGGCACCACAGCAGGCCAGCGCCTGATCCGCGGCGCACCGGCGATGCGTTCGCCGCGGCGGAGCCACGATCCGTGGCATCCTCCGCGGCGATGACCAGCCAGGCGCGGCTCGACCGGCTGCATGCGCTCCGGCGCTCGCTGTATCGAGCGCAGGCGATCGGCCCGTTCTCGATTCCGCTCGCGGCCGGCCTGGGCCTCGGGTTCCTGGCGTCGTTCGCCGTCGACGCCGCCCTCTACCGCAGCGTCGATATCCCGCTGCGCCAGGTGATCGACGCGGCCGTCTTCGCGGCGGTGGCCGCGCCGGTGTGGCTCCTCGTCCAGCGCGGCGCCGTGCGCGACGCCCACGAGGTCATGAGCTGGCTGAATGGCTGGGAGACCGAGCGCTGGCAGATCGAGATCGGCCGTCGGCTGTCGACGCTGCCGCGCGCCAACCCGGGCGTGCTCGACGCCCTGCCCGACACCATGGGGCTCCGACCCCTCCGCGTCGAGCTGCTGGCGGTGCGCGGCCAGGCCGATGAGGCCTACGATCGCCTCGAGCACCTGCCGACCGACACCCCGTGGCAGCGCTTCGAGCGTGCCGCCCTGGAGGAGTGGCTCGCCTTCCTGGGCGACGGCCCGGCGCTGATCGGACCGATGGAGGCGTTGGCCGCGCAGATCGACGATGACGAACGCCGGCTGGTGGCGCGCGGCATGATCGCCGCAGCCCGCGCCAGGCGCGCCGCGGTGGACGGCAGCGACGCGATCGGCCCACTCGCCGCCCTGCGCGCAGAGCTCGACGACCGGCCGCGCCGATACGCCTATCCGTACTGGACCGGGGTCGTGCTCATGGTCGGCGCCATCGCGGTCCTGGCCAGCGCCGCGGTCGCCATCACCGCCGCGATCATCCGCTGATTCGCGGCGGGACCTCGTCCAGCGCGACCGTCTCCTGCTCGCCGGTGGCCAGGTCCTTGAGGCCGACCATGCCGTCCCCGAGCTCGTCGCCGACGATCACCGCCCATCCGGCACCCGCCTTGGCCGCTGCCTCAAGCTGCTTGCCGAGCTTGCGGCCGCTGCCGTCCGGGCGAACACGGAGTCCGGCCTCGCGCAGCCGGCCGGCGACCGCGAGCCGATCCGGCTGATCGTCGCCGGTCCCCACCACGGCGACGAGCGGCGCGCCCGGCGGAAGCGTCACGTCCTGCTCTTCCATCGCCAGAACGGTGCGATCGAGACCGATGCCGAAGCCGATGCCGGGCGTCGGACGGCCGCCCAGCAGCTCCGCCAGGCCGTCGTAGCGGCCGCCGCCGCCGAGCGCCTGCTGCTGGCCCTCGCGTCCGGCGATCACGAACTCGAACGTCGTGCGGGTGTAGTAGTCGAGGCCGCGCACGAGCCGATGGTCGACCACGTAGCGCACCTTCAACGCGTCGAGGATGTCGAGCACGGCGCGGAAGTGCGCGCGGCACTCGTCGCACAGGTGGTCCGCGCTCTTGGGCGCCCCATCGGCAAGCTCCGGCACGAGCTGCTTGTCGTCCAGCACGCGCAGCGGGTTGACCTCGAGGCGGCGTCGCGAGTCCTCCGTCAGGCGGTCGAGGTGCTGGCCGAAGTAGTCGATCAGCGCCTGGCGGTACCCCGGACGGCATTTCGCATCGCCGATGGAGTTGACGTGCGCGACGGCATCGGTCAGGCCGACGGTGGCGTAGAACCGATGTGCCAGCTCGATGAGCTCTGCGTCGACCGCCGGGCCCGGGTCGCCGATGACCTCGACGTCCCACTGGCTGAATTGCCGGTAGCGCCCGGCCTGCGGCCGGTCGTACCGGAACATCGGGCCGATCATCGTCACCCGCAGCGGTCCCGGGCGGACGTGCATGCCGTGCTCGATGAAGGCCCGAACGATCCCTGCCGTCGGCTCGGGCCGCAGCGCCCATTCGGCCCGCTCCTCCTCGCTGCCGGCCGCCCCGGAGACGCGGAACATCTCCTTCTCGACGGCATCGGATGACTCGCCCAGGCCACGCGCGAAGAGCTCGACCCGCTCGAAGAGCGGGATCTCGATGCGCTCGAAGGCGTAGCGACGGCTCAGGTCGCGGGCGACGGCCTCCGCGAGCTCCCAGGCCGGCGCGTCCTCGGGGAGCAGGTCCCGCGTGCCGCGCGGGGCGGTGATCTTCGACGTCATCCGACGCGAGTCTATCGGGTCAGCCGTCGCTACCCGCGCCCATCCGCCTCCGAGTCGACACCTCGACCGGCTTCTCGGTGCTCTCGCTGGCCGGGTGCTCGACCAGCGCGACCAGGCGGCTCTGCATGAAGCGTCCTGTCCTGACCGGCGTGCCCGAACGCGTCACCTCGCTGACCTCGACCACGCCGCGGGCCGTGGCGATCTCCACCCGGCGTCCGGCCTTGGTGGCGACGATCTCGAACGTCTGCGTGCTCCCCTGGCCGGTGTCGACCACCGCCTCAACCCGATCGCCCTTCATGCGCGGAGTCTACGCCGCGGGTCCAGGTCCTTCGCCGTTGCCAGGTACCACCCAGGATCGGCTTAGGCACGGGTTGATGCATCGGAGGCCGCCACGGTCCGCCAGAGTCGCGCGTGGTTGGCAGGTGACGGGAATGTGGCTCGTATGGCCTCACTCCACCCGCCTAAGCCACCCCTGGTTGGTAGGTGACGAAATCGACGACGCCAAGCCCGTCGCCAGGCGGACGACGGCGCGTCAGCCGCGGGCGGCCGCGTCAGCGCGCCTCGCGCGTGACGCTGGTCACGTCCCGCAGCCGCTCGATCTTGGTCAGCACCCGCGCCAGCTGCTGCAACGAGGTGACCTTGAAGGTGGCGGTGATGGTGGCGGTGCCATCGGCGTGGGTGGCGACCGACGCGGCGACGATGTTGACCTTGTACTCGGCCACGACGTTGGTGACCTCGTTGAGCAGCCCCGGGCGGTCGAGCGCGGTGATGCGCACCGTGATCGGGTACGTCTGCTGCCCGGCCAGCTCCCACTCCACGTCGATCAGCCGCTCGATGTCGCGCTCGGACAGCACCGACGGGCACGATGCCCGGTGCACGGTCACGCCCTTGCCGCGCGTGACATAGCCGGTGATGTCGTCGCCCGGTATCGGCGAGCAGCATTTCGCGAAGCGCACGAGCAGGTCGCCGACGCCCTTGACCTTGACGCCGGTCGTCGACGGCGAGGCCGGCGGCGCCTCCTCGGGCAGCGTGATCTCGACGTCGTCGTGGATCTCGAGCTTGCTGACCACGCTCGCCGAGGAGATGGCGCCGTAGCCGATGGCGGCGTAGAAGTCGTCGAGCTCGCGGTACTTGTACTGGGCGGCGATATCGGCCAGCTTGGCCGCGTCCATCCCGGCCAGCGTCTCGTGCGCCAGGCGGCGCAGCTCGCGATCGAGCAGCTCCTTGCCCTGGGTGATGTTCTCATCGCGCTGCTGGCGCTTGAACCAGGCCCGGATCTTCTCGCGGGCGTGGCTGGTGCGCACGATGTTCAACCAGTCGCGGCTGGGCCCATGCGCTGCCTTCGTGGTCACGATCTCGACGATGTCGCCGTTGCGCAGCCGGTAGTCGAGCGGCACCAGGCGGTTGTTGACCTTCGCGCCGATGGTGCGGTGGCCGACATCGGTATGGATGCGGTACGCGAAGTCGAGCGGCGTCGCGTCGCGCGGCAGGTCCTTCACGTCGCCCTTCGGCGTGAAGACGAACACCTGGTCCTGGAACAGGTCGAGCTTCAGGCCCTCGACGAACTCGGTGGGATCCACCACCTCGCGCTGCCAGTCCATGAGCTGAC
>JAICRD010000222.1 GCA_025937535.1 Chloroflexota bacterium
CGCGCTCCGGACACGCCTCGTGGCGCTCGCGGACGACCTCCGAGCCGCTGGCGCGCCGATGGGAGAGATCGCCTACGTGGACGATCGACCGATGGCGGAGCGGGCGCTCGCCGCCCGCGCCGGGCTCGGCTGGATCGGCAAGAACACCAACCTGCTGACGCATGCCCGAGCGGGCTCGTGGGTCTTCATCGGTGCCATCCTGAGCTCCGCCGACCTGCCGACCGATGCACCGGTCCGCACGAATTGCGGTTCCTGCACGCGGTGCTTGACCGGCTGTCCGACCGGCGCCCTGGTGGCGCCGCAGACGATCGACGCGCGTCGCTGCATCAGCTATCTGACCATCGAGCACCCCGGCGCCTTCGACGACTGGGAGGCGGATGCCATCGGCGACTGGATCTTCGGCTGCGACGTGTGCCAGGAGGTGTGCCCGGTCAACGCGGACGCCGACGATCCCGGGCCGCTGGAGGTGCCGCTCGTGCCGCTCATTGAATGGCTGCTGCCGATGGGCGGTCGGGCCTTTGGCCGGGCAGTGGCGGGGACGGCGATGACGCGCGCCGGGCGGCATCGGCTGCTGCGCAACGCCATCGCCGCGCTGGCGAATGCCGGGGTGCCCGAGGGGGGAATACCGCTGCTGGAGCGGGCCACGACCGACGCGCGGCCGGAGGTCCGAACGGAGGCGGAGCGCGCGCTGCAGGCCGCCCGAGGAACGCGAGGCACGCGAGCGACTCGGGGGACGTAACGCTCGCTGGGAGCGCAGCTTCCAGGTCGCGCGGTCACGATCGGAAATTTGTGCGCCAGGCGGCATGTTATCCGGCCGTACGGCGTCCAGCGAGCCCATCGCACGCTCAGGAGAGCGCCCGCCGCGGCGCATCGGCCGGCTAACGTGCCGGATAGGGGGCAGGATTCACGTCACGCGGCCGCTGGGCGCCGCCCAGTATCCTGTGACCGATGCCCCGCGTCGCGCCGTTCCGTGGCCTGCACTACTCCCTCGACCGCTTCGGCGCCAGTGGAGAGCGCGTTGCCGTCCCCGAAGATGCTGCGACGCCGCCGCCGCGGCTGGCGGATATCACCGAGGTCGCGTGCCCACCATACGACGTCATCAGCGCGGAGGACCGCGCCGAACTGCTCGCGCGGGACGAGCACAACGCCGTTCGCCTGGAGTACAGCCCCGAGCCCGATCCGCACGCCGCGGCGGCCGAGACGCTGGCCGCCTGGCTGGCCGATGGAACCCTCGTCCGTCGCGATGAGCCGGCGGCCTACTACTACCGGCACGCGACGTCCGCCAACCGCGACGAGCTCACGGTAGAGGGCATCGTCGTACGGGTGCTCGTCGAGCCGTGGGGAGACGCGATCCGGCCGCACGAGCACACCATGCCCGGACCGAAGCAGGATCGGCTGGGGCTGCTCCGCGCAACCGGGACGCAGCTCAGCCCGATTCTGGCCGTCTACTTCGACCGCTCCGAGCGCTACAACCACGTGATGGGCCGCGCCTGGAGCGACGAGTGGCGGGCACGCGACGACGACGGGCTGCTCCACCAACTCACCGCGATCGAGGCCGACGACCGGCTGACGGGCTACCTCGGGCGGCAGACGCTCTACATCGCCGACGGCCACCATCGGTACGAGACTGCGCTTGCCTACCAGGAAGAGGTTCGCTCGAACCCGCGCTTTGCCGATGCGCCACCCGGCGAGCTCGCGGCCGACTGGATCATGATGATGCTGGTCAACGCCGAGCTCACCGAGATGGAGATCCTGCCAACCCATCGGCTCGTGGCCAACAGCGACGCCGATGCGCTGCGCGCGCTGGTGGCGGGCGATGATGCCCTGTGGCAGGCCATTCCGGTTGCGCCGCGTGAGCTCGAGGCGGCATTGGCCGACCGGCGGTTCGGCGAGGAGCCGGTCTTCGGGCTGGTGCTGCCGGAGGACGAGGGCTACCTGCTGGTCGGCGACGTCGACGGCCTCGGTGCCAGGCTGCGGCGGGAGGCGATGAGCCGTGCCGTTCGCTCGCTCGACCTGGCGGCGCTGCACACCAGCATCCTCGGCGACCGTCTGGGCATCTCAGAGGCCGATGTCGCCGGCGGAAACCGGCTCGCCTACACTAGGAGCGAGGCCGATGCGCGCGAGCGCGTGGCCCGCGGCGAGGTGACGGCGGCGATCCTCGTGCGTCCCACGCGGCTCGACCAGCTTGCCGAGGTGGCCAGCGCCGGGGACGTCATGCCGCAGAAGTCGACCTACTTCTATCCCAAGCTGCTGACCGGCATGGTCTTCAACCCCGTCTCCGACTCCTGGGAGGACTGACGAACCACCGATGGTGCAGGCGATCAAGCGCGACGAGGTCTTCATCGAGCCGGAGGGCATCCACGTCGAGACCCATCAGCCCGAGCGGCGCTCGCGCAAGCCGCCATTGCTCCTGGTCCATGGCGCCCTCACCGGGTCGTGGCTGTGGACCGAGTTCGCTGCTTTCCTGGCGGAGCGCGGCTGGGAGGCGCACGCGGTCAACCTGCGCGGCCACTTCACCAGCGACATGGCCGATCTGTCCGAGACGACGATGCGCGACTATGCCGACGATGTCGGCGTCGCGATGCGCCACCTCGGCCGGCCAGCGGTGATCATCGGCTGGGGGATCGGCGCGCTGGCGGGCCTCATGTACGCCGAGCGAAATCCCGTCCTGGGCATGGTGCTGCTCGCGCCGTCGCCACCGGCGGCCGCGCTTCCGAGGCGTCCGGACGAGCACGAGCTGAAGGCGGTGCCGGCGGTCTACGACGCCGCGTGGTGGGGCTGGACCGGCTCACGCGAGGAGCTGCGCGAGCGGATGCCCGACATGGACGACCAGGACCTCGAGAAGATGACGGAGCTGCTGGACGGCGCCCGTGAGTCGGGCCTGGCGCGCCGGGAGCGGATGCTCGGCATCCCGATCGACCCGTCGGGGCTGATGGACACCCCGAGCCTGGTCATCGGCGCCGGGATGGACGACGTGATCCATCCGACTGAGGCGCGCCGCACGGCCGATCTGCTGGGCGCCGGATACGAGTACTTCCCTTCGGCCACGCACTTCGGGCTGGTGATGGGGGAGCACACCTGGCCGGAGGTCGCGCAGAGCGTCCTCGGCTGGCTCGAGGAGCGTCGACACGCCATGGCGGCCGCGGCCCTGCCCGTCGGAGCTCGGCGCTAGATGGTGCACGGCGTCCGATAGATCGGCCGAACCGCGCCCGAGGGTCCGCC
>JAICRD010000121.1 GCA_025937535.1 Chloroflexota bacterium
ACGAGCATGAAGTGCTGGTGGACCATGCCGATGCCGGCCGCGATCGCGTCGCCGGGATCGGCGAAGGTGACCGCCTCGTCGTCGATGATGATCTCGCCCTCGTCAGGCTGGTACAGCCCGTAGAGGACGTTCATGAGCGTCGTCTTGCCGGCCCCGTTCTCGCCGAGCAGGGCAAGGACCTGGCCTGGCGGGACGGCGAGGCTGACATCGTCGCACGCGATGACTCCGGGGAAGCGCTTGGTGATTCCTCGCAGCTCGAGCTTCACGGTCGCCTCAGCTTCGACGCAACGAACGAGCGGCGCCCGGTGGACGCCGCTCGTTCAGCATACCTAAGTGCGGTCCTCGGACCGCATCACTCGCCGTAGTAGTCGGACGGGGTCACGTCGCCGGCGATGATCGCATCGGCCAGCGCCTGGATCTCGTCCTTGACCTCCTGGTCGATCTGGTCGTCGTAGTCGTGGAAGTCGGAGAGGCCAACGCCCTCGTTCTCCAGCGTGCTGACGAAGACCGGCTCCGGCGCGTCGCCGTTGACGGCGCGCTCGATCGCGGCAAAGACCGAGTTATCGATGCGCTTGATGATGCTCACGAGCATCAGGTCGGCGTAGTCCGGCACGGTCTCGGTCCAGTCGACGTCGACTCCGAGGCCGACGGCGTCGGCGCCCTGCTCGCGAATGGCGGCGAAGGTGCCCTGGCCGATCGGTCCACCCACCGGCAGGATCACGTCGGCGCCCTCCTGCAGGAAGCCGATGGTCACGTTCTTCGCGTCATCGGTGCTGTCGAAGTTGCCGGTGAAGGTGCCGCTTGCGGCGTCGTTGGGATCCCGGCCGCCGAGCATGGTGACGTCATCGCCCTTCTGCTCGTTCCAGTAGTTCATGCCGGCGATGAAGCCGTCCATGAAGTCGGTCACGCCGGGGCCGATGTTGATGCCGCCGAAGGTGCCCATGACGCCGGTCTTGGTCCACGAGGCGGATGCGTAGCCGGCCAGCATGGCGGCTTCCGCAGTGTTGTAGACGAGGCCCTCGACGTTCGGCAGGGCCGGGTCATAGGCGAAGTCGACGATGGCGAAGCGGGTGTCCGGATTCGCCTCGGCTGCGGCCTTGGTGGCATCCCCGAGCAGGAAGCCGACGGTCACGATCATGTCGCAGCCGTCGCTGATGAACTGGTTGATGTTGCGCGCGTAGTCCTCTTCGCTGTTGGACTGGAGCGTCGCGATCTCGACGCCCAGCTCGTCCCGAGCGCGCTCGAGGCCCGCGAGGCCGTTCTCGTTGAAGCTGTTGTCGTCGAAGCCGCCGGTGTCGCTCACCATGCAGACCTTGTAGTCGACCGCCGCGGCCTGGGTGCCGCTCGGCTCCGCCGACTCGCTGGCGGCCTCGCTCTCAGCCGCAGACGCGCTGGCTGCTGGGCTGTCGCCGGTGCCGTTGCTGCAGGCAGCCAGGATCAGCGTGAGGATGGCCAGCACGGCCATCATCGAGCTGGAAAACTTCCGCATTCTCTCCTCCACACCCCAATGCGGGTGCGCTCAGCCGCGAACAGCGGCGCTCGGATGCGCTCGGGCCATGGGCACGTGGCGCAGAATCTGCGGCATCATACTGCCTTGCTCTCCCGGCGCTCAAGGGTTATCCGGCCCGGGCCGTTCGCCCTGGTGGCACCTATCATCCGCCGATGGGCGACCTTCCGGCGCGCGTCAGGCTCGTCATCTTCGACCTCGACGGCGTCGTCTACCGCGGAAATGAGCCGATTCCCGGCGCACGTGAGCTCGTCGCGTGGCTCCACGCCGAGCGCGTCGCCGTCCGCTTCGCCACGAACAACTCGATGGTCACCCGTGCCGGCTACGTCGAGCGCCTTGGCGCGATGGGCATCACAACGTCGGAGGAGGAGATCGTGACCTCCACCTCTGCGACCGTCGAGCATCTGCGCCGGCACGCGCCGGAAATTCGCTCCGTTCTCGGCATTGGCGCCGATGGCATGCGCCAGGAACTGGCCGATGCCGGCCTGGACGTGGTCATGGCCGATGCGGTGGCCGGCAAGCATCCCGGCGGACCACTGCCGCGCCGTTTCGACGCCGTCATCGTTGGACTTGACCCGCACGTCGACTACGCCAGGCTGTCAGCCGCGATGAGCGCCGTTGCCGGCGGCGCGCGGCTGATCGCGACGAATGCCGATGCGCGCTATCCGACACCGGCGGGCTTCCTGCCCGGCGCCGGCTCCATCGTGGCCGCGCTGGCGACCGCGACGGGGACGACGCCCGAGGTCATCGGCAAGCCGGCACCGGCGATGTTCTCGGCGACCATCGAGGCGAGCGGTGTGCCGGCGTCGGAAACCGTGGTCATCGGCGACAACCCGGACGCCGATATCGTCGGGGCCCATCGTGCCGGCTGCGCGGCGATCCTGGTCCTGACCGGCGTCGCCGACGGGCCGGCCGCCGCCGCGCTCGAGGGCGAGCGACGGCCAGAGGCGGTCGCCGAGGACCCGGACGGCGTGCGGGCGCTGCTCGCGCCGCGCGTCAGCCGATGAGGCGTGCCTCCCAGGCGCGAGCGGCTGCGTCGCGCAGTGGCGCAACAACGGCCGCAGGCGCGAAGGCGCGGTCGAAGGCATTCAGCGCGATGGCCGTCAGCTCTCCATCGGTCAGTCCCATCTCCGTCGCGGACCGTGCCATCTCGCGGGTGAGCGTGGTCCCCGTCACCGTGCGATCGTCGGTCGAGATCGTCACGCTCACGCCGGCGCGGTGGAGAGCCGCCAGCGGATGCGCGGACAGGCTTGGGACGACGCCCGCCTGGACGTTCGAGGTGGGGCATAGGTCGAGGGTGATGTCGCGGGCGCGGAGCAGCTCGATCAGCGCCGGATCCTCGGCCGCGGTCACGCCGTGCGCCACGCGGCGCACGCCGAAGTCGAGGACCTCCGCCACGCGCTGCGGACCGGCGACCTCGCCGGCGTGGGCCGTCAGGCCCAGGCCTTCCTCGCGCGCCGTGGCGAAGGCGATCGCGTGCGGCGGTGCCGGCCACACGGCCTCCGGTCCGGCCAGGTCGAAGCCGACGACCGGCGGCCCGAACTCGCCGGCGATGCGTGCCAGCTCGGCGTTGGCGGCCGGCGGGTGCGACCGCATCGCGGTCACGATGAGCCCGATGAGCGGCGTCCCCGGCCCGTGCAGTGCCGCGGCGCGAGCGACGCCCTTCGCCACCGCCTCGATCACCTCGGCCACGCCGAGCCCGCGGGCGAGGTGCAGACGCGGCGCCCAGCGAATCTCCGCGTACGTGATCCCATCGGCAGTGAGGTCCTCGACGAGCTCAGCGGTCACGCGCTCGAGCGCATCGGCGGTCTGGAGGAGCGTGATGGGCAGGTCGAAGAACGTCAGCAGCTCCGCCTGGTCGGCGCAGCGCTCGGGCCCGACCATGGCCCCGCGAGCGTCCTCGAGCGACAGCGACACGCCGATGCCCTGCGCCAGCTCGACCGCCGTCTCGGGCCGGACGGAGCCGTCGAGATGCTGGTGCAGCTCCGCCTTCGGCAGGGCGTGGAGGGCATCGAGGTCCATCCACGCATGATAGGCAGGCGACTGCGGGTCGCCGCACTGGCGACCGTGGCCGTGGTGGGGCTGGTGGTGCTGCTCGGCCCGGGGGCGCCGCGCCCCGAGGTCGGTGCCGCCGCCCGGCGCTTGGTCTTCGAGGCGGCGACTATGGCCGATGCGGCGCTGGCGGCCCTGGTGGGGGACCTGGAGCCGGCGGTCGATGCCGGTCGGGCGGGCAGCGCGCGAGCGGTCGCCGGCGACGAGCCGCCGGGGCCGAAGCTGGACGGGGCCGCCGCGCTCACCCGAGCGGCCGAATCATCGGCCGCGGACGTGCGACGCGCTCTGGCGGCGCTCGACCGCGCGCGTCACGCCGCAGATCCCGGCGCACCGGCGATTGAGCCGGTCGCCGAGGCTGGCGAGCTCGATTCGATCGCCGCGCAGCTCGAGGCCTCGGCAGATGCCGCAGACGAGTTTGCCGCGATGCGTGCCCGCGCCGACTCGGTCGTGGCCGGGCTCGGCGCGGCCCTCACGGCGCTCGACGACGGCAACGTCCCGGAAGCACTCCGGCAGCTCGAACAGGCTCGCGAACTTCACACCGTCATCGCGGACTGGGACGTGGGCCTGGTGACGCTGCCGGTGTGGCTCGACACGACCGATGCGATGATCGGCGCCGTGGAGCGGATCATCACGGCCACGGAGCAGGGCAACGCCGACGACGCGGAGCGCGCGGCTGACGAGTTCGCCGCGCTGAGCGCGGACGCGGCGACCGCAGATCGGGCGTTGCAGATCGCCATCAGCGAGGGCGGCGGTGCGGTCGCTGCCGTGCCGCTCGAGCGGCTTGCCGCGGTCCTGGCGGCGGCCACCGACAGGCGCGCCGCGATCGCCGGCATCCGGGACTCGGCTGCGCCGTGAGCGAGCGTGACACACTCCGCGGGCGAACGCTGGCCGAGCGCTATCGGATCGACGCGTTGATCGCTCGCGGCGGCATGGCGCGCGTCTACCGGGCGCGTGACGAGCGGCTCGACCGGAACGTGGCCATCAAGGTCCTCTCGGCGCCGTACGCCGAGGACCCCACCTTCGTCGAACGCTTCCTCGGCGAGGCACGGGCGGCCGCGTCCATCACGCACCCGAGCCTCGTGCACGTCTACGACTCGGGCAGCGATGACGGCGACCACTTCATCGTCATGGAGCTCCTCGATCGGTATCGCACGCTGCGAGCCGTCCTGGACGAGCGCGGGCGCCTGCCGGCCGGAGAGGTCGTCGAGATCGGCCGCGAGATCCTGGCCGGCCTGCGCGCCGTTCACGAACGCGACCTCGTCCACTGCGATGTGAAGTCGTCGAACGTCATGCTCGCGACCGGCTCGGCGGCCAAGCTGATCGACTTCGGCATCGCGACCGCCCCCCACGCGGGCACCGAGGGTGATACGAGCATCGGCTCGTTGCCGTTCATGTCTCCCGAGCAGCTGCATGGCGAGGCGCTCACGCCCGCCAGCGATCTGTTCAGCCTCGGGGCGGTGCTGTACGAGGCCCTGACCGGTCGCTCGCCGTATCCGGGGTTGACGCCGGAGGAGATCAGCGCCGCCCACCAGCGTGGCGTGGTGCAACCGCCATCGCGGTTCGCGCCGGGAGTTCCGGAGCGCCTCGACGCCGTCATCCTCCAGGCGCTGCGTCGCGATCCGGCCGCCCGGTTCCACAGCGCAGCGGCAATGGCGGTCGCGCTGGAGTCGGCCCCGGGCGACGAGGGGCATGACGCCGTCAGCGACGAGACGCGGGTGGTCGCGACCGGCTACGTGCCGCCCCCGGTCGATCGCCCACCGCCGCGCGAACACCGGCGGCGCACGCCTCGCGTGTCTCGCCGCCCCGCACGAGCGTTCGGGCCCGCGATCGGCACCGTGCTGGTGCTCGTTGCAGCCGCCGCCGTCGTGTTGTTCGTGGTCGTGCCGCTGCTTCAGCTGGGCCGAGGCGCGTCGCCGCAGCCGTCGCCATCGGCCAGCGCCGCCGTCACGCCGGCGCCGGGAACGACGGTGACGGTGCCGAGCCTGATCGGGATGCCGACTGCCGACGCCGTCGAGGCCGCTCGCGCGGCCGGGCTGGACTGGACCGTCCACTGCGCCCAGGACCCGGACCAGCCGGAGGGCATCATCGACCAGGAGCCTCCTGCAGGGGCCCAGGTCGCACGCGGATCCCCGTTCAACCTGTACTCGGCCCGAATCTCCGACTGCCGCTAGCACCCTATACTCGACGCCCGTTCCGATCCTCACGAAGGAGCCATACCGAATGCGCCTGCGCGCTGTTTCCGGCACGCCTGCCACCATCGAGGCCGATGTCCTCGCTGTGCCGATCTACCGCGAGGACGCGGACATCAGTGGCCATCTCGCCGAGCTCGACGCCGCTGCCGGTGGCGCGATCACCGATGCCATCGTCTGGGGCGAGTTCAACGTGCTCGAGCATCCCAGCGCGCTCATCGACGCTCCGGCCCTGCCGGCCGGCCGCCTGCTCCTCCTCAACGCCGGCGGTCGCGGACGCGGCGCGTGGCGCGCGAGGCGACTGGCACAGGTCGCCACGCGACGACTGAACGGCCGCGGAGCGCGGACCCTCGCCCTCTGGCTTCGCGACGGCGAGGATCGCGACGCGTGGAGCGCCGCTGCCTCGGGAGCAGTGGCCGGGACGTATCGGTCCACCGAGGTCTACGGCCGCGTTCGCGACACCGACGCGATGAAGCGGTCGGTCGACGAGGTCCTCGTGCTCGGTGCCGACCAGGCCGCGCTCGACGAGGGCGCCGAGATCGGCGAGGGCCTCGCCTTCGGGCGCGACCTCGCGAACCGATCGGCCAACGACCTCTCTCCGGAACGCATGGCCGAGATCGCGCGTGGCCTCGAGGCCGATGGCTGCACGGTAGAGGTGCTCGAGCCCGACGAGATGGAACGCCTCGGCATGGGCTGCCTCCTCGGCGTGGGACAGGGCGCCGCGCATCCGCCGCGCCTGATCGCGATCAAGCTGCCCGGATGGGAGAAGGC
>JAICRD010000062.1 GCA_025937535.1 Chloroflexota bacterium
ATGTCGAGGTCCTCGGTCAGGTAGCGCTGCTTCGCGCGCTCGAGCGAGCGGAAGACGGCGCGCTGCGGCCGGATGACGGCGCGGAAGTTGATGATCTCCTGCTTCGCGTTGCTGATCTCCCGGACGCTCTCCGAGCTGCGACCGCCCTCGAAGATGTCGTCCTCGAGGCGACGGAGCTTGCGGCCGAGCTGGCCGAGCATGGGGAAGCTGGCGTCGACGCATCGGTCGAGGATCTCGTACAGCAGGTAGCCCGAGCCCTTGCTCATGAGCTGCTCGCGAACGTCCTCGCGAGTGGCGACGCGCTCGAAGAGCGCGGGCAGCGGGACGATCTCGTCGTTCGGCAGGGTGATGACGTAATCGGGGCCGATGAAGATGTCGAGCTCGGCGGCGTGCAGCCGCCCGGTCTCCTTGTCGAAGCGCGGGAACTGCATGACCAGGAACAGGTACTCGTCGTACTCGTCGACCTTCGGCCGTTGGTTGTGGCTGGCGACGTCCTCGAGGTCGAGCTCGTGGAATGGGAAGTTCTCGGCCAGCCAGAGCCTGTCGGCAAGGCGCGGCTCGTCGATGTTGATCCAGCGCAGGGTCCGCGTCTCGATGATCTCCGGGCGCGGCTCACCGCGCGGCTCGTCACTGATGATCGGCGAGCCGGTATCGCGAGGACGGCGGAGCCGCGGGAAGGCCTTCATCGGCTGGCTCGATGTGCTGCGGATCGGCGCACATTCTAGACACTGCGCCTTCCCGTCAGCGACGCGCGACGCGGGGGCCGTGGCGGATTGCTGTCCTCAGCCGGTCAGGATTGCGACCGTCCCTCTCGCGCACGCGCACGATGCCGGGCGACCTTCGCCCGGTTGCCGCAGGTTCGCATGTCGCACCAGCGGCGTCGCCCGGCGGGGGAGCGGTCGATGAAGCGCCAGCGGCATCCGTCGTTGGCGCACACGCGCACGCGACCGAGGTCGTGCTCCGCGAGGTAGTGCGCCAGCGAGCCGGCGATCGCGGCGCGCGCCTGCGCGAGCTCGTCGCCGACCTGCGCGACCGTGAATCGGTTGCCGTTCTCCATCGGCTTGATCTGGTGGTAGTGGAGGCCATCGCGCATGGCCGCGTTGAGGCGCTTCAGCTGTCCGGCAGTGGGTCGCTTGCCATCGGCGATGCGACCGGTCACGTCGTGGAGGACCGCGCGGAGGTCACGGAATGCCGGAAGGCTTGCGTCGATGGTCGCGAGTGGCTGGCGCGCGCCACACAGGTTCCGCTCGTACAGCCAGGAACGCAACGCGGTTGCGTCGGGCAGGTGCTCCTGCGGCTGGCCATCGGTCAGCTCGCGCGTGTTGATGAAGTCGACGAACAGCTCCGCATCGCCCTCGGGCTCGGCGGCCACGTCGTGCAGCTCGCTCATGTCCCTGTAACCATATCACAGGCATTGACAAGTTACATCGCGCTGACTACCATCAGGTGTAACCGCTAACACGCGGGGCAACAGTTACCCCGGAGGTCCTGACATGGAAGTCGCACTGCTGGTCATCGGCCTGTTCGGCGTGATCGGTCTCGCTGCCCAGCGTTACGGCGTCGACACACGCCCGCGCATCGGTGACGAGCCGCGACGCTCGATCTGAACCGAGCGACAAGAGGAACGGACGCATGGAGCGCCTTCACTATCGATCCACCAGCCTGATCGACAT
Organism: Chloroflexota bacterium; assembly: GCA_025937535.1. Lineage (GTDB taxonomy): Bacteria > Chloroflexota > Limnocylindria > QHBO01 > QHBO01 > JACDBZ01. Next base: position 1,674 of record JAICRD010000062.1, read on the forward strand.
CCAGGCGGAGCTGCACCAGCAGGAGCTGCTGCGCGACTCGCGCGCCACGCGCCCGATGGGGCTGAGACGGCGACGGCGGCCGCTCCCGTTCGCCCTTCGGCTCCTGGGGAGGATCAGCCTGCCCTGACCGGCCAGGCCGCCGATCGGCCGTAGAATGGCCGGCAATGCCTCGACCACGGAGCGTGTCGCGCACTGACGACGCGGTCATCAGCAACGCCGAGCTCGCGCGGATCTTCAACGAGATCGGCGACATGCTCGAGATCCTCGGCGAAGTGGTCTACAAGGCGGTTGCCTACCGCCGGGTGGCCGATGTCATCGAGCGCTACCCGGACGACGTCGCAGCGCTCTACCGGCGCGGCGAGCCGCCGAAGATTCCCGGTGCGGGCGCCGCGCTGACGGCCAAGCTCGCCGAGCTGGCCGAGACCGGCCGGCTCGAGTACCACGAGCGGCTGCGCGCGCAGGTCCCCGACGGCCTGCTTGAGATCCTCCGAATCCCCGGCGTCGGTCCGAAGACCGTCCGCCTACTCCAGATGGAGCTGGGCATCGATTCGGTGGAGGCGCTGCGCGCGGCGGCGGAGGAAGGACGCCTGCGGCACGTCAAGGGGCTGTCGGAGCGGACCGAGGCGAACATTCTCGACGGCATCGCGCGGATGGCACGCGTCTACGACCGGATGCTGATTCATGACGCCGATTCGCTGGTGTCCGGGCTGATCGAGCGCCTCCGCGAGGCACGTGGCGTCCGGCGCATCGAAGTGGCCGGCTCGCTCCGCCGACGGCGGCCGACCATCGGCGACCTCGACCTGCTCGCCGCAGTCGACGACCCACCGGCCGTGATCGCCGCGCTCGACGAGCTGCGGGAGGTCGACAAGGTCGTGGCCGCAGGCACCGATAAGACGAGCATCCTGATGGCCGACGGCCCGCGCGTCGACCTGATGGTGTGCCCTCCCGAGGCGTGGGGCACGCACCTCGTCCACTTCACCGGCAGCAAGGATCACAACATCGCGCTGCGCGGCATGGCCCTGGACCGCGGTTGGTCGCTGTCGGAGAAGGGCTTCAAGGTCATCGAGACCGGCGAGCTGCTGCTCGACGCGGAGGAGGCCGATGTCTACGAGCGGCTCGGCCTGCCCTGGATCCCGCCCGAGATTCGAGAGGGCGATGGCGAGATCGACGCCGCGCTGTCCGGCACGCTGCCGAACCTGGTCGCCGCCGCGGACGTCCGCGGCGACACGCACACCCACTCGAACTGGACCGATGGCGTCGACAGCATCGAGGTCATGGCGCGCGCGGCCCGAGGCCTCGGGCACGAGTACATCGTCCTGACCGATCACTCGCCGTCACTCGGCATCGCGCGCGGGCTCGTTCCCGAGCAGGTGGAGCATCAGCGCGCCGAGATCGCTCGCCTTAACGGCGAGCTTGCGCCGTTCCGCATCCTGCACGGCACCGAGCTCGAGATCCGCGCCGATGCGACGCTGGATTACCCGGACGAGCTGCTCGCTCGGTTCGACCTCGTCATCGCCAGCATCCATACGGGGCGTGGCCAGTCGGCCGAGCAGCTGATGCGTCGGGCGCTGGCGGCGATCCAGAACCCGCACGTCGACGTCCTGGCCCATCCGTCCGGCCGGATCGTCAACCGTCGCGACCCGCTTCCGCTCGACTGGCCGCGCCTGTTCGATGCCGCCGCGGCGCACGGCACCGCACTGGAGATCAACGGCAGCCCCCGCCTCGACCTGGATGACTCCCTCGCGCGCGCCGCGGGCCGTGCCGGCGCACGGCTGACGCTCGCCTCGGATGCCCACCGGACCGAGGAGCTCACGCAGCAGAGCCATGCCGTCGACCTTGCGCGCCGTGCCTGGCTGACCGCCGACCAGGTGCTCGTCACGCGCACGGCGGACGCGCTCCTGGAGCTCGTGCATTGATCAACCGGCTCTTCGGGGATCGCCGCCGCCTCGCGCTGCTCCGTCGCATCGACAAGCCGGCCGCGCTGCTGCTGGCGGTCGTGCAGGCGATCATCGCCGCGGCCGGCTGGTTCGCCGATCCGCTGTGGTTGGCGGTGGCGATCGCCGGGCAGCTGGCGGTCGGTGGGCTCGTCGCGATCTACGTGCTCGGTCCCGCTCGCTCGGACCTCGGCTTCGCCCGCTACGCCATGCCGCCCGTCGCCGGCATCGCCGCGACCGTATCGGGCCGGCTCATTCCCGGCGGGCTCAGCCTGCTGCTCGTGCCGATCGTCGCGGTCGTGCTGTGGTCCGTGACCTACCTCGAGCTGCGGATGGAGCGCGGCAGCGGCGGAACGACCATCGGGTCGCTGCTGCAGACCTTCATCGTCTTCTCGGCGGCCGCCGGCCTCCTTGCCCTGTTCGGTGCGCAGGCGTGGCCGACGCCGCTCGTCGTGATCGGCGCGCTGGCGCTGCCCGTCGCGCTGCGCAGCGCGGAGGCCCGCGGCAAGCTGGGCGTCGAGGCCGTCGGCCAGGGGCTGCTCCATGTGCTCGTCGTCCTGCAGGTCGGCACCGCGGCGGTGCTCATGAGCATCCCGCTCCAGGTCATGGCGGCGCTCATGGCGCTCGCCTTCTACGCCTGGGGCGGTGCCGTCGACTCGCTGGAGGCAGGCGACTCGGGACGCGGCGTGGCCGTTGAATACGGGCCGCTGCTCCTGCTTGGGTTGGTCATCGGATTGCTGTTGCACCGGGGCTGATTCCGGCTCGCGAGGACTCGCGTTGACACCCCTCATGGCCGGTGGTACAAGAGGGCGCTTTCGGCCGGGTTCGGCCGATCCCCCACTGCATTTCGGAGGCGCTCACAACGCTCATGGCGCTTGGAGAAGCCGATACCACCACCCGACAGCGTCGACAGCTGGCCGATTCCGCCATCGCGCATGCCACGCGCGGTGAGTGGGAGGCCGCCGTCGACGCCAACCGCGAGCTCCTCGAGCTCGGCCCCGACATCGATGCCAGCAACCGGCTGGGCAAGGCGCTGGCAGAGCTCGGCCGCCACGCCGAAGCGCTGGAGGCCTACGAGCAGGCGCTCGAGCGTGACGCGACCAACCGTATCGCACAGCGCAACGTGGAGCGGCTGCGCGTGCTGCTGGCTGCGGAGAAGCCAACGAAGAACGGCAAGAGCCGAACGGGCAAGGCGCCGGCCACCGTGTTCATCGAGGAGATGGGCAAGACCGGTCGCGCGCGCCTCGTCAACCTGGCCGCGCCGCGCGTGCTCGCGCCGCTCTCGCCGGGGGACGCGGTCGACCTCGCGGTCGAGGGTGACCAGCTGACCGCCCGAGTCGGCGATGCCGTCATCGGCAGCGTCGAGCCGCGCATTGCGACCCGCCTGCTCAAGCTCATCGGCGACGGCAACCGCTACGAGGCGGCGATCACCACCATCCACGAGGCCGGCTCCGACCTCACCATCATCATCCGCGAGGTGTTCACGCACCCGGTGAACTTCGGGAAGGTCTCGTTCCCGACGCTCGGCGGCAGCAGCGGTGGCGTCAGACCGTACATGAAGGGCAGCGCGCTTCGCTACGATGACGAGGAAGAGGTGGAGGAGGCCGATGAGGACTCCGAGGAGGTCGAAGAGCTCGACACGACGCTCCCCGAGTACTCCGGTGAGCCCGACATCGAAGAGGAGCTGGTAGAAGAGCCATAGCGTGTGATGAGCGAGGCGGAGCGGACAGGTCTCGACCACGTCGTCCTCCCCAGACGCCGCCCTGGCCTCGCCCTCCTCGAACGCTACCGGCCGCCTCCCGCCGATAACCAGCTCGACGCCGAGCTCGCAGCCTTCGCGTCACCGGGCGACACCGTCCTCGACCCATGGGCAGGCACCGGCTGGACGGCTCGGCGCTCGATCGCCCACGGCATGCGCGCCGTGGCCGCCGATCCCAGTCCCTTCGCGCAGCTCGCCGCGATCGCGTTTCTGTCGGCCCCGGATCCCGCCGTCCTCGACGCCGCCTTCACGCAGCTGGCCGGCTCACGCCGCGTCGACGTGCCGCTGCGGCAGCACATCGAGGAGCTCTATGCGTCGCGCTGCGCCGCCTGCCGCCGGCCGGTGGTGGTGGACCAGTTCATCTGGCCCCGTGACGGCGATGCGCCCGGACGCAAGATCTACCGCTGTCCGAGCTGCGACGCATCGGTCGGCGGCCCGGACGAGCGCGTCGGGGCGGTCGATGACGTCGATCTCGCCAAGCTTGGCATCGAGCGTGGGTCGGGCGACGCGGGGCCGATGCCGGACATCGCCGACGACCTGCCGCCGGCGCCCGTCGGCCTGACCGAGCCTGATGCCGACGCGCCGCTGGGGGAGGCGGGTGGACCGCCTGCGCCGCCGGCGCCCGCCATCGACCCGCCCAGCGGCGGCGGCGAGCGTCCGCGGTTCGCCTCGACGGTTCGCCCCGACCCGGTCCCCGTGGCGGCCGGTGGAGGCATCCGGCACAGCCCCCAATACCTCGAGCTGAGCGCGCGCTTCCCGGTCCTCGACGGCCGAGACGACTTGGTCGACGAGCTGCTCGCGTTGTTCACGCCGCGCAACCTGTATGCGCTCCATGCCATCGGCGCCAAGATCGACAGCGAGATGCACGACGCTGGTGTCGCGGCCGCCATGCGCCTTGCGCTGGCGGCGTGCCTGCTGCCGGCGAGCCGGCTCAACGGCTATCCGGGGCGCGTCGCGTCACTGCGCATCGCGTCCGGTCACGTGCGCCAGCCCGCCAGCCGCCACCAGCGCGAGGTGAACGTGTGGCGCGCCTTCGAGGAGGCGTTCGGCGACGTGCGGACCGCGATCGCCGCGGCCGCAGCCGACCGGCACGAGGCGCGCTTCGCCGCCGACTACGGCGAGCTGGGCGGCATGGGCGCGGCGAACGTGCTCTGGCTGCGCGCGCGCGCCTCGGTCGTCGCACAGTACCTGCCGGCCGAGGGGGTCGACCTGCTGATCTCCGCTCCGCCGGCGCCGCCGAGCATCGACGAGCTGTCGTACGAGTACCTGGCCACTTCGTGGATCCTCGGACGCGAGGCCGCCGAGACGCTCCGGTTGGAACCGATCTTCGGTAACGCATCTGCGGCGGGCGCCGAGGGCACCGCGCTGCGGCATGGGCTGGCATCGGCCGTCGCGGCGCTCAAGCCGGGGGGATGGTGCTCACTGCTCATCGAGGGCGGTGACCCGGATCGGCTGGTGATCGTGGCCGTCTCCGCCGCAGCCGTCGGGCTCGAGCTGGTCGACGTCATCCATCGCGAGTCGGCGCGGGCGGGCGATGCGGTCGTGCTTCACCTCCGAAAGCCCTCGGCAGAGGATCGCCTGCGACGCGCGGTCCAGCCGAGCCCGCTGCGGCTCGGCGTGGAGCGCGGTCACCTGACGTACCCGGAGCTGGCGGCGAGCATCGATCGAGCAGCGACCGAGCTGTTGCGCGACCGTGGCGAGCCGGCCGGGCTGCTGCGCGTCGTGGCCGCGGTCGTCGCCGACCTGGGTCGCAGCGGCCTGTTGCGGCGGCTGGCCGTGACGCGCGCCGCCGAGGAGTCCGATGATCAGGGCGAGCGAATCGAGGGCGGCGGGCCACAGCTGCTCGCCAGCCTCGTTCACGAGGAGCTGTGGCGTGACGATCACCCGTCGCTCGTCCGCATCGGCGACGACGCCGCACCGCAGTGGTGGCTGCGGTCGCCCGAGCTGGCCGAGCGTCCGCTGGCCGATCGGGTCGAGTGGGCGACCTGGTCGATCCTGTCGACGGCGGGACGGATCGACGAGGCCGGCTTCTTCGACCGCGTCTACCGCCTCTTTCCGGGCCTCCAGGCTCCCGACGAGGAGCTCGTCCGAGCCTGCCTGGCTGCGTACGTGGCACCCGGCGAGATGGGGTCGCTCGCGACGGAGGACGACCACGCGCGGCGCGCGGCTGATCACGCCGCCGTCCTCGCGACCGTGGCGGACTACGGGCATCGCCTCGGGCTGCGCGTCTGGATCGCCGCGCGCGAGCACGACCGTCCCGTCGGCGATCGGCGCCTCGGGGATCGGCTCAGCGAGGACGAGCGCCGCGTCTACCTGCCGCTCGTCATGCGGGCGCCGGCCGACGTTCTCGGCGCGGTCGACGCGATCTGGTACGTCCGCGGCAAGCTGGCCTTCCTGTTCGAGGTCGAGTGGACGGCGATGGTCGGGGAGGCCGTCCTGCAGCGGGGTCGCGAGATCCCGGTCGGCGAGCAGCAGGCTCGATTCCTGGTCATTCCATCGGCGCGTGCCGAGCTCCTCCGGCTGAAGCTCCAGCGGTCACCGTGGCTGCGCGACGAGATGGAGAGCCAGAACTGGCACGTGCTGAAGTGGGAGCACCTCGATACCCTCGCCGCGCGGAGCGGCGCACGGATGGAATGGCTCGAGCCGGTCCTCGGCCTCGACCCGCTCATCGAGCGTGGCGGGGAGCAGCTGACGATGTTCGGAGAATGAAGGAATCTTGGCTTGCTCGGTATCCGGGCGACGACTAGACTCCCGCTCGGGAGTGCCGTGGTTCCCCCCTGCGGCACTCCCGTTTTCGTGCGCCGGGGCCTAGTCAGTCGCCTTGTGGCGGCCCTTTCCGCCGGCCCTCGCGACGGCGCTCCTGTCGGCACGTCGGCCCTCGATGTCCGCCTTCTTCGGACCCTTGCGGCCCAGCGCACGGCGAACGACGGTCATCACCTCGTCGACGTACGGCTCGCCCTGGCCTGACTCGATGGCGTGCGCCAGGCACCCGGAAATGTGGTCCTCCAGCAGGAGCAGCGCAACCTGATCGGCGGCGGCCGTGAGTGCCTCGACCTGCTGCAGCACGTCGAGGCAGTACGCCTCCTCGTCCACCAGCCGCTGGATTCCACGCGCCTGGCCCTCGATCCGGCGCAGGCGCGTCACGAGCTCGCGCCTGTCCTGCGTGTACGAGTGGCGAAAGTGTGCCGCGTGCGGGTTCGGCGGGTCCGTGCTCATACTGGAGGGCAGTATGCGGAGCGGGGCTTCGTCCGGTCAACCGACCCGCACCACCTTGGCCCGACCCTTCGGCGTAGCATCTGCGAATGAGCCCTCTCGAGCGCCACGAGCTGATCAACCCCATCGAGCGCGTCCTCGTCGTCATCAGCCACCCCGATGATGGCGAGTTCGGCGCCGGCCCGACGATCGCGCATCTCAGCAAGGCCGGCGCGCGCATCGACTACGTGGTCACCACCGATGGGAGCAAGGGAACCGAGGATCCCGACGTCACGCCCGAGCAGCTGGCGACGACGCGCATGGCGGAGCAGCGCGCCGCAGCGGACCTGCTGGGCGTGAGCGACATTGTCCATCTCGGCTATCCCGACGGCTACCTCCAGCCCACCCTCGAGTTGCGCAGGGACATCACTCGCCAGATCCGCCGCTTCCGGCCCGACCTCGTCATCACCCAGAACCCGCAGCGCCGGCTGGATCACAACCCGTTCATCGGCCATCCAGATCACCTGGCCACCGGTGAGGCAACGCTGGCGTCGGTCTATCCGGCGGCTCGCGATCACCTCAACTTCCCCGAGCTCTGGCGCGACGAGAAGCTGGAGCCGTGGAAGGTCCGCCAGGTGCTGCTGACCGGCGTCGAGGAGCCGAACCTGTGGATCGACGTCGCCGACACGTTCGAGATCGGGCTGCAGTCGATCCTCGCCCACACCAGCCAGGTCGACCCCGACGAGATCCCGGACCGAATGCGGGAGCGGGCGCGGCTGATCGGTGAGCCGCAGGGCATCGGCCTGGCTCAGGCGTTCCTCTCGATCATCCTCGAATGACCCGGCGCGGCGGGGGAGGCGGAGGCTGGGCCCGATTCGGTGGGCCGGAGCCGGACCTGACGCGTCGCCGTGGCCGCGAGGGCGAGACGCTGCGGCGCATTGCCGGCTTCTTCAGCCCGTACCGAGGGCGGCTTGCCTTCATCGGCGTCCTCATCCTGGTCACGGTCAGCATCGGCGTCGTCAACCCGATCCTGATCAAGTTCGTCCTCGACAACCTGCTGCCGGATGGCGATCGCGACCTCGGCCTGCTGTACCTCCAGGTCGCGCTGATGATCGTGCTGCCGATCATCACCAGCGCGCTCGGCGTGTGGCAGTCGTATCTCTCCAACGTCGTCGGGCAGCGGGTCATGAACGACCTGCGCGTGGCTCTCTACCGGCATCTGCAGTGGATGCCGCTCCGCTTCTTCACCGAGACGCGGACGGGCGAGATCCAGAGCCGGATCAGCAATGACGTCGGCGGTGTGCAATCGGTCGTGACCGATACCGCGGCATCGCTCCTCTCGAACTTCGCGACGGTCGCCACGACAATCGTGGCGATGGTGATCCTCGATTGGCGACTCACCGTCCTCAGCCTCGCGCTGATGCCGGTGTTCGTGTACATCACGTACCGCGTCGGCAAGGTCCGGCGCGAGGTAAGCACGCTGACCCAGCGCTCGATGGCGGAGATGAGCGCCATCACGGAGGAGTCGC
>JAICRD010000178.1 GCA_025937535.1 Chloroflexota bacterium
CGCCGATGCCCACGCCGCCGCCGAACCGGCGCGCAACGAATGGGTGGTGCAGGTCTCGGGCGTGGTTCGTGAGCGCCCTGAGGGCACCGCCAACGCCGAGCTCGAAACCGGCGAGAGCGAGGTGGTGGGCGATCGCTTCGAGGTCCTGAACCCGTCGAAGGTGCCGCCGTTCTACATCAACGAGGAGCAGCCCGGGCTCGATGAGTCGCTGCGGCTGAAGTACCGCTACCTCGACCTGCGCCGGCCGCCGATGCAGCAGCGCATGCTGCTGCGCTCCCGCCTGGCCAGCAGCATCCGGCGTGCGCTCGAGGACGAGGGCTTCGTCGAGATCGAGACGCCCACCCTGATTCGGTCCACGCCGGAGGGCGCGCGCGACTTCGTCGTGCCGTCCCGACTCCGCCCCGGCGAGTTCTACGCGCTGCCGCAGTCGCCGCAGCAGCTGAAGCAGCTGCTGATGGTTGCCGGCTACGACCGCTACTTCCAGCTCGCGCACGCCTACCGCGACGAGGACCTGCGCGGCGACCGCCAGCCGGAGCACACCCAGGTCGACATCGAGATGAGCTTCGTCACCGAGGAGGACGTCATCTCGACCGTCGAGCGCGTCGTCACACGGGTGGCCGGCGACGTTCTGCCGGACCGGCCGATTCTGCAGTCGCCCTTTCCGCGGCTGACGTATGCCGAGGCCATGGACCGATACGGCTCGGACAAGCCCGACATTCGCTTCGACATGGAGCTGGTCGACCTGACCGATGCGGTCCGCGAGGTCGACTTCCGCGTCTTCAGTGAGCCGATTGCCGCCGGTGGCACCGTCTTCGCGATCGTCGCGCCCGGATGCGGCGACTACTCGCGCAAGCAGCTGGACGAGCTCATCGACCTTGCCAAGCGTCACGGGGCCAAGGGCCTCGTCCATCTGGCGGTGCAATCGGACGGCTCTCTGCATGGGCCGGCGGCGAAGTTTCTGGAGGGCCATGAGGCCGCGTTGCTGGCGGCGACGGGGGCGTCAGCCGGCGACCTCGTGCTCGTCGTCGCCGATGCCGATCGTGTCGCCGCGTCCGAGGCCCTTGGCCACATCCGCCTGGCAATGGGGGATCGCCTCGGCCTCCGCCAGCGGGGTGTGCTCGGCTACGTGTGGGTCCACCGTTTCCCGATGTTCGCGTGGGTGCCCGAGGAGCAGCGCTGGGACGCGACGCACAACCCGTTCAGCGCGCCGGTCCCGGATGACATTCCGCTGATGGATTCGGATCCCGGCGCGGTCCGTGCGCAGCAGTACGACCTGGCGCTGAACGGCTGGGAGTCGGGTGGCGGATCCGTCCGCATTCACCAGCGGGCGATGCTCGAGAAGGCGTTCGCGCTGATGGGTCACAGCGTGGAGGGCATGCGTGACGAGTTCGGCGCCCTGCTCGACGCCCTGGAGTACGGCGCGCCTCCGCACGGCGGCATCGCCATCGGCCTGGACCGATGGGCCGCTCTCTACGCCGAGGTCGACAACATCCGCGAGGTGATGGCCTTCCCGAAGACGCAGTCGGGGACCGATCTCATGATGGACGCGCCCTCGCCCATCAGCGACAAGCAGCTCGACGAGCTGTCCCTGCGCATCGTCGACGAGGGCGAGCGCTAGTCCGCTGCGGGCAGGTAGCTCCCATCGGCGTCGTGGGTTTCCCGTCCCGTCAAGGCCGGGTTGAAGACGCACACCAGGCGCAGCGTTTCGAGCACCCGGATGGTGTGGCGGTCGTGCTCGGGCGCATAGGCACTGCCCGGACCGATGCGATGGACGCGGCCGGTGTCGCGCTCGGTGATCTCCGCCTCGCCCTTGATGACGAAGCACGCCTCGTTGTGGTGCTTGTACCAGATGTTCATCTCGGCGCCGCCGTTGACCACCGTTTCGGAGAGCGAGAAGCCGATGCCGTCGTCGCGCAGGAAGAGGCGCTTCGCGCGCCACTGATCGGCGACGACGTCGCGCTCCGTGTCGGTGATCTCCTCGAGCGTTCGCACGATCATCAGAAACTCCTCGCGACTATCATCGGCCGATGGCGATCTACCTCGATCACGCGGCGACGTCGCCGCTCCGTCCCGAGGTGCTCGAGGCGATGATGCCGTATCTCACGACCCACCACGGCAACGCCTCGAGCATCCATGCGTCCGGACGCCGTGCGCGCCAGGGGCTCGACGAGGCGCGCGAGACCATCGCCGGGCTCATCGGTGCCAAGCCACGCGAGATCGTCTTCACGTCGGGGGGCACCGAGGCGGACAACCTCGCGCTGAAGGGCGTCGCCTGGGCCGCCAGCGCACGTGGCCGGCACATCATCACGAGCAGCGTCGAACACAAGGCGGTCATGAACACCTGCGCCATGCTCGAGCGCCGGGGCTTCGAGGTGACCTACCTCCCGGTGGACCGATACGGGCGCGTCGACCCATCGGAGCTTGCTGCGGCCATCACGGAGCGCACCATCCTGGTCAGCGTCATGGCCGCCAACAACGAGGTCGGCACGCTCCAGCCGATCGCCGAGATCGGCGCCGTGTGTCGAGCGCACAACGTGCCCTTCCACACCGATGCGGTGCAGGCCGCTGCCTTCGGCCCGCCGACGCCCGACGCCTGGCAGGCGACGCTCATCGCGTTGTCCGCACACAAGCTGGGCGGGCCGATCGGGATCGGCGCGCTCTACGTCCGGCAGGGCACCGCGCTGCTGCCGCAGATGCAGGGCGGCGCGCAGGAACGTCAGCGACGGGCGGGAACAGAGAACGTGGCGGCTGCCGTGGGCTTCGCGACTGCCATGCGGGCCAGCTACCGCGAGACACCCAATACGGCGTTGCGTGATCGGCTGATCGGCGCGCTGACCGGCCTGACGGGCGTGCAGCTGACGGGCCACCCGACCGAGCGGCTGCCGAACAGCGCCTCGTTCGTGATCGAGGGTATCGAGGGCGGCGATCTCGTCGCGGCACTCGACCTCGAAGGCATCGAGGCCAGCACGGGATCGGCCTGCACCACCGGCAGTGTCGAGCCCTCGCACGTGCTCCTGGCGATGGGCATCGACGAGCAGCTGGCCCACGGCTCGCTGCGGCTGACCCTCGGCCCGGAGACGACGGCCGCCGACGTCGAGCGCACGATCTCGGTCGTCGAGGGCTGCGTCGCGCGTCTTCGCGCTTCGGCTCCGCAGGTGGCGGCGAGCGCATGAGCCGCATCGTGGCCGCCATGAGCGGCGGGGTGGACTCGAGCGTCGCGGCCGCGCTGCTCGCGCGGGAGGCGACCGACGACGAGGTCATCGGCGTCTGGATGCGCACCCACGGCGACCTGCCGGAGGGCTACGAGCTCTCGCGCAGCTGCTGCTCGCCCGACGCTGCCGATGATGCCCGCCGCGTCGCGCAGATCCTGGACATCCCGTTCTTCATCCTCAACGTCGAGCGCGAGTTCGGCGACCGGGTGATCGACGCCTTCGTCGACTCGTACCTCGAGGGCGCGACGCCCAACCCGTGCCAGGCGTGCAACCAGTACATCAAGTTCGACGAGCTCCTCCGTCGCGGGCTGGCCGCGTATGGAGCCGATGCGGTCGCCACCGGCCACTACGCCCGGCTCGAGCACCGCGACGGCCGCTGGCGCCTGATGCGCGCCGCCGATGCCGACAAGGACCAGACCTACTTCCTGTGGGTGCTCTCGCAGGGCCAGCTGGCCCGGACGCGCTTCCCGCTGGGCGATCTGACGAAGCCGGAGGTGCGCGCAATGGCCGCAGAGCTCACGCTGCCGACCGCGCAGAAGCCGGAAAGCCAGGAGATCTGTTTCGTGCCGCTTGGCGACTACCGCGCACTGCTCGAGGAGCGACGCGGTTACGCCGGCGATCCGGGGCCAATCGTCGACGCTCGCGGTGAACGGGTCGGGACGCACACCGGCTACGCGCACTACACCGTGGGTCAGCGGCATGGTCTCGGGGTGGCGCTGGGCGAGGCGGTCTACGTGCGCGAGGTGCTGCCCGCCACGAACACCGTGGTCATCGGCCGCCGCGACGAGGTTGCGCAGCGTTCGTTCACCGTCGATGGCGCGCGGTTCACGGCGGGGGAGCCACCGACGGAGCGCTTCGAGGCATCGGTGCGGATTCGGCATCGGGCGCCGGACGTGCCGGCCGAGGTCACCATGGTCGGCCGCGATCGGTTCGTGGTCGAGACCGCCGAGCCGGTCTGGGCGCCGGCGCCGGGGCAGGCCGCCGTGCTCTACGACGCCGACGAGTGCCTCGGTGGGGGACGCATCACCCGAACGTGACCATCGGTCCGTGGCTGGTCTGGGTCCCGCTGCTGGCGCTGATCAACCTGCTCGTGTTCCTCGCCGTTCGAGGCCGGTTCGGGCGATCCGCCCTTGGACTGCTCGTCGCCTCCGTGGTGGGGGTGGCCGTGGGCGACGCCATCGCCGAGCCGTTGGGGATCGAGCTGCTCCGCATCGGCGACATGAACGTGCTGCTCGCGTCGGTCGGTGCGCAGCTCTTGATGATCGTCGTCTCGTTGCTGAGCGCGCTCGGTCCGGTCCGCGTGGAGGACTAGCCACGGCGCGGCCGGGGAGGCACAGGTCGCGGCCACCAGCGAGCGGTGTACCCTCCCGCCCATGGA
>JAICRD010000212.1 GCA_025937535.1 Chloroflexota bacterium
CCCCCTCGAGCCGCCCATTGCACCGATGCTCGCCAAGCCGACGCCGTCCATCCCCGACGGCGACGGCTGGATCTACGAGCCGAAGTGGGACGGCTTCCGGGCCCTCGTCTTCCGCGATGGCCACGAGGTGTACATCCAGTCCCGCGACCTCAAGCCGCTGAACCGCTATTTCCCGGAGCTCGACGAGCCCCTGCGCGCGGTGGCCTCTGCGGATGCGCGCTTCGTGCTCGACGGCGAGGTGGTGATCGCCCGTCCGGGCGGCGGCCTCGACTTCGACAGCCTGCTGCTGCGCATCCACCCAGCCGAGTCGCGCGTCCGCATGCTCGCGGCGCAGTCGCCCGCTTCGTTCGTCGCCTTCGACTGCCTGGCCGATGGTGCCGATGACCTGCGCGAGGCGCCATTCGCCGACCGCCGCCAGCGCCTTGAGGCGCTGCTGGATGAGGCCCCCGAATCGGTCCATTTGACCCCGTCGACCACCGATCCGGCCGTCGCCCAGCGCTGGTTCGAAGTGTTCGAGGGCGCCGGCCTGGATGGCGTGATCGCGAAGCGTGCGTCGGAGCCCTACGCGCCCGGCAAGCGAACGATGGCCAAGATCAAGCATCAGCGCACCGCCGACTGCGTGGTCGCCGGCTTCCGCTGGCACAAGAACGGGCCCGGCACGCTCATCGGCTCACTGCTGCTCGGGCTGTGGAACTCCGACGGCCACCTCCAGCACGTCGGCGTCACCTCGTCGTTCACGATGGAGAAGCGCGCGGAGCTGGTCGCGTTCATCGAGCCGTACCGCGACGGCGTCCAGGATCATCCCTGGCGCGAATGGGCCCTGGCCGAGGCCGCCGCCGCCGAGGAAGGGCGCCGGATGCCGGGTGCGACGTCTCGATGGAACCGCGGCAAGGACCTTTCATGGGTGCCGCTCCGTCCCGAGCTGGTGTGCGAAGTCGCCTTCGACCACCTGCAGGGCGACCGCTTCCGGCACGCCGCCACGTTCAAGCGCTGGCGGCCGGACAAGTCGCCGGCCGACTGTCGCTACGATCAGCTCGAGGAGACGCCGCCCGCGCTCCTGTCCGACCTCTTCGGCGAGCGAGCCGCCGCGCGCGGCTAGACTCGCGCCCACGCACACCAACAGGGAGATTTCAACGTGTCCGTCGTGGCCGATCCGAACGCCGCCGTCAACGACCTCGCCGACCGCTTCTGGGAGGGCATCCTGGAGCGGGACCCCACGTGGGCCACGCTGCTCGGCGATGAGCGCTACAACGATCGGTGGCCGGACCTGGGCGCCGCTGGGCGCGCCGCCGACGAGGCGGCCTACCGATCGGCGCTGGCCGAGGCAGCCGCCATCCCGTCCGAGGGGCTCGATCCCGAGCAGGTCATCACCCGAGACCTCGTCACGTTGATCTCCGAGAATCAGCTCGCCGCACTGGAACAGAAGCAGTACCAGCTGGCGCTCGATCACATGTCCGGGCCGCAGGTCTGGCCCGCCGAGATGGCGCAGTACCAGGCGGCCGAGTCACCCGAAGGGCTCGACAAGCTGTTGGCTCGCTATGACGGCTACCCGGCGCTGATCGAGCAGTACATCGAGACGCTCTCCGAGGGCGTCAGCGACGGACGAACGGCCGCCACGGTTCCCGTTCGGCGGGCGCTCGAGCAGATCGATCGGTTGCTCGCCATGGCGCCGGCGGACAATCCCGCTTCGGCCATGGCCCGTGTCGCCGACGACTCGCGGCCGCGGGTGGTTGAGTCGGTCGAGCAGCACGTCTACACCGGTCTGCGCCGGCTGCGCGACTACCTCGTCCAGGACTATGAGCCGCACGCTCGCGAGGAGCCCGGCCTGCGCGCCACACCCGGCGGCGAAGACGCGTATCGGCTGGCGATCCGGACCCAGACATCGGTCGACACCAACGCCGAGGAGGTCCATGCCTTCGGCCTTGCCGACCTCGACAGCATCGAGGCCGAGATGGACGAGATCGCCCACCGGCTCGGCCACCGCGACCGTCATGCGCTTCGGACGGCGCTGCTCGAGGATGCGTCGAACCACACCTCCGACCCTGAAGCGCTGGTGCGCCTCGCGCAGGACCAGACCGATCGCGCCTACGCAGCAGCGCCGAACTACTTCGGCCGCATCCCCAGCGCGAACTGCATCGTCAAGGCGGTCGAGCCGTATCGCGAGGCGGAGTCGCCGCCCGCGTTCTACATGCCGCCCACCATCGACGGCTCGCGCCAGGGCCAGTACTACATCAACACCTATCAGCCCGAGGATCGGCAGCTGCACCGGATCGCGGCGATCACCTTCCACGAGGCGACGCCGGGCCACCACTTTCAGATCGGAATCGAGATGGAGCTGAAGGGCCTGCCCCCGTTCCGCACCCTTGGCGCCCGCATGGCGGGAGGCGCCTACGTCGAGGGCTGGGGGCTCTACACCGAGCGCCTGGCCGATGAGATGGGCCTCTATGCCGATGATCGCGAGCGGATGGGCATGCTCGAGGCGCAGGCTTTCCGCGCCGCGCGGCTGGTGGTCGACTCGGGGCTGCATGCGATGGGCTGGAGCCGCCAGCAGGCAGTCGACTTCATGCACCAGCGTGGCTCGCTGCCGATGGTCGATGCCGAGATCGAGGTCGATCGCTACACCGTCTGGCCCGCCCAGGCACTGTGCTACAAGATCGGCCAGCGCGAGATCGAGCGTGCCCGCGCCGACGTGTCGTCGCAGATGGGCTCCCGCTTCGACCTGCGCGCCTTCCATGACGAGGTGCTCGGCCACGGATCACTGCCGCTGGCGACGCTGCGTCGCGAGATTCTCGGCTGGGTTGAGGCGGCCGTCAGCGCGCCTTAGCCTCGCGCGTCCCGGAACTCGTCCCACGGGTCGTAGTCGGGGTCGGGCGGCTCCGCGGCCGGGCGCAGCTCCTCGGGGACGTTGCGCAGGTTCACGCGAACTCGCCACCACACCTTGTACCGCCCGCGCATCGCGTCGATGAGCAGGTCCTCCGGGTCGCGGACGTGCGCGGCGGCCTCGGGATGCCGAGCGCGCCAGCGATCGAGGCCGGCGAGCGCATCGGCCTTGTCTGCTGCCTGGCTGATGACGAGCAGCGGCTGTGACGAGCGACGTCGACCGGTGGGCGGAACCGTTCCGTCGGCGTTGCGCGCCGGCGGCGATGGCATGGCCGGCGGGACGGAGCCGGCTCGGCCCCGCGGCGCCGTCGGATCGGGCGCTGGTCCGTCGGGGGCGCGTCGCCGCTTCGACGGCTGGACCCGCGGCGGCTCTCCGGCCTGCTTGGCGTAGTGCGGTGGCCAGGGTGCGTCGCCCTGGCCCTCGGCCTCGTGTCGCGCGACGAGCTCGAGCAGCGGCTCGAGCGAGTAGGCGACCGAATCGATGCCGGCCCCGACGTCGCCCAGCCGCTCGTAGCGTGCCGGGACGGTGCGGAGCGTGAAGTCCTCGAGCTCCGCGTCAGGGACCTCTGACCAGACCAGCGGCGCGGAGACCGTGGCCGCGGGCCGAGGCCGCACCGAGTAGACCGACGCGACGGTTCGGTCCTTGGCGTTCTGGTTGTAGTCGAGGAAGACGCCGTGGCG
>JAICRD010000084.1 GCA_025937535.1 Chloroflexota bacterium
ACTCATGATCGAAATCGTGTGATCCGGTGTCGCTTGCCCCTTCGGGACGACCACAGTATGTCCGGCCAGCCACAGGGCGCACAAGCCCACTTATCCCCGACTTTGCGGCTTGCCGGCGCACCTATCCACAGCTCATCCACGGCTGGCGTCGACCTCACGCCGTACTCGCGCGCGACGTTTGACAGATGCAGCCCGACGGCGATCGGAGCACCCTGACGCCGCACCAGAACGGATGACGATGACGCGAGACGAACGAACCGCCTACATCATGCTGACGGGCATGGCCATCTGCTTCGGAGGCACCTGGGTGGCCGGGGCCGTGGCGGTCGACGCCGCCCCACCCTTCACCATCGCCGCCATCCGCTTCGGCGTCGCATCGGTCCTGCTGTACGCCTGGGCGAAGCTCACGAACCGACCGCTGTCGCGCGTCGAGCGCTCAGACTGGCCGATCATCGCCGGGCTCGGCCTGACCGCCATCGCCGGGTACAACTGGCTCTTCCTGACCGGGCTGACGCTGGCGCCGGCGTCGGACGGAGCGATCATCGTGCCGGGTTTGGCGCCCGTCTTCACCGCCGTCATCGCAGGTGCGGTGCTGCATGAGCGGCTCGGCCTGCGCGGCTTCATCGGTCTGGCCGTCGCCGCCTTCGGCCTCTTCCTGGTCGTGAACCCGGTTGGCGGCACGACCGATCACCGGCTCCTGGGCGACCTCCTGTTCA
Organism: Chloroflexota bacterium; assembly: GCA_025937535.1. GTDB lineage: Bacteria > Chloroflexota > Limnocylindria > QHBO01 > QHBO01 > JACDBZ01. Next base: position 717 of record JAICRD010000084.1, read on the forward strand.
TCGCCGGGGCAGCCCTGTGGGGCGTCTACTCGGTCATCGCCAGGGTCGCCAGCCGACGATTCAGCGCGGTGAGCGCCACGCTGTACGGAACGGCCTTCGGCACCCTCGTCCTCATCCCGGCGGCCATCCTCGAGGGCGGAGAAGCCTCCATCGCGACGGCGCCGGCGGGTGCCCTCCTGAGCATCGGGTACCTCACCGTCTTCGGCACGGTCCTGGCGTTCGTGTTCCTGAACATGGGGGTCGCCCGCATCGGGGCGGCGCGCGCAAGCGCCTTCGCGCTGCTGGTGCCGATCATCGGCGTCCTCTCCTCCGTTGCGCTCCTCGGCGAGAAGCTCGGTCCACTCACCCTCGTTGGCGGCGCGGTCGTCCTGATCGGCCTCTGGCTGATCGAGCACCGCGGCCAGCAACCGGCGCAGGAGCGTACGCATCGGGAGCCCGCCGTGAGGACCGGCTAGGCTGGACCGATGCCGACCACCGCTGCCGGACCGCGCGACGCGCGCGTCGGCGACCTCCTACCGCTCGACCGCGTCCGAGCTCGACGCATCGACGCGACCGCGCTGCTCCTCCCCGGCACGGCGGACGCCACCGCCTACACCGATGCGCTCGCGGCGCGAGCGGACGACTTCGCGGCCTGGGACGGCCGCGTGGCCGAGCGTCCGCCCGACGGGCTCGAGGCGCATCGGCTGCTGATCCTCGACCGCTATGGGCAGGTTTACGCCGTCCACGAGGCGGCGACCACCGAGGAGCTGCCGGACGCGGATGCGCTCGAGGAGTGGTTCCGCTTCCTCGCCACTGCGTGTCCCGAGTGCGGGGTCATCGACGACCCCTCGCGCTACGGGCCCACGCCCTAGGGCAGTCGGACTTCGAGCGGGTCGCTGGCGAGAAGAGCCAGCCCGGTGCGCATCGGTCCATTGTCTACACTCCGCCGATGCGAGCGCGCGATCTCGGCGTCCGGATCGGCCGGATGGAGCCGGGCGACCTAAACGCCATCACCGATGTCGCCGGCGTCCGCGTCGGCCACACGACGCTGATCGAGGGAGACGGCCCGCTGCGACCCGGCACCGGCCCGATTCGGACCGGGGTGACCGTCGTCGTCCCCCACGACGGCGACGTCTGGACCGAGCCGATCTTTGCGGGCGCGCATCGGCTCAACGGCAATGGCGAGCTCACCGGGCTGGAGTGGATCCGCGAGGCCGGCATGCTTGGCGGCGCAATCGGCATCACCAACACCCACAGCGTGGGCGTGGTCCGTGACGCACTGATCGAGGCAGCCGCCCGTGCGCATGCCATGAGCGACGGCGTGTGGGCGCTGCCGACCGTCGGCGAGACGTACGACGGCGCGCTGAATGACATCAACGGCTTCCACGTCCGTCCCGACCACGTGCACAGCGCGCTGGCGGCGGCAAGCGGAGGACCGGTGCCGGAGGGCAACGTGGGCGGCGGCACGGGGATGATCTGCCACGAGTTCAAGGGCGGCATCGGCACCGCCTCACGCCGGGCGACCCGTTGGACCGTCGGTGTCCTGGTCCAGGCCAACTACGGCGCGCGCGAGCTGCTGCGTATCGACGGCGTGCCGGTCGGGCGCGCGATTCCGCTGAGCGACGTGCCGTCGCCGTGGGACCAGGTCGAGGCGCTCAGCGCGCGAGCCACGCCGGAGGGCGGATCCATCATCGGCATCGTGGCGACCGATGCGCCGCTGCTTCCGCACCAGTGCGCGCGCCTGGCGCAGCGCGTCGGGATGGGCGTTGCCCGGATGGGCTCCTACGCGTCACACGGCTCTGGTGACCTGTTCCTGGCCTTCGCCACCGGCAACCGCGGCCTGTCGCGCAACGGCGGCGAGGACGATCCCCGCCGCACGGTCGAGCTGCAGATGGTCGTCGACCAGCACATCAATCCGCTGCTCGAGGCGGTCGCCGAGGCCACCGAGGAGGCGATCGTCAATGCGCTGCTGGCCGCCGAGACGATGACGGGCCGGGACGGCATCACGGCCCATGCGCTCGAACCCGATCGGCTGCTGGCGATCATGCGAGAGCACGCGCGGCTGGCGTGATCCCGACTACGTCGGATGACGTAGGTGGCCGTGTGTCCAACGTCCCTTTCGGGCGAGCGGCGGCGGGCGGACACTCTGCGCAACCTAACCTCCCTCCAGGCGAGACCCCGTCACCACCCGAGCCGTGACGGGGTTTCGTCTTGTCGCGCGTCAGCGCTGGCGCGGATCCAGCGCGTCGCGCAGACCGTCGCCCAGGAACGAGGCGCTCATCACGATCGCGACGAGCACCAGCCCCGGCCAGACCACGAGCATCGGATTACGGAAGAAGTACGTCCGCGCCTCCGTCAGCATGTTGCCCAGGCTCGCCTCAGGCTGGCTGATGCCGAAGCCCAGGAACGACAGCGCCGCCTCGATGACCACGGAGTCGGCAACGCCAAGCGTCGCGGCGACGATGATCGGCGCCATCGCCGGCGGCAGCATGTGCCGCAGCATGATGCGGAACGGCGACGCGCCCAGTGCACGCGCGGCGTGCACGTAGTCGACCTCGCGCAGGCGCAGGAACTCGGCACGGACCAGCCGCGCGGCGAGCGTCCAGGACGTGATGCCGATCGCCACGATGATGACCCAGATGCTCCCGCCGCCCCAGAAGCTCACGAGCGCCAGGATGATGAACAGTCCCGGCAGGCTGAGCACGATGTCGACGAATCGCATGAGCACGTTGTCGACCCAGCCACCGAAGTAGCCGGCAACCGAGCCGATGCTGACCCCAAGCCCAACGATGATCACGACTGCGGCGAAGCCGATCGACAGGCTGGTGCCGGTGGCCTTCGCGAGTCGCGCCAGCACGTTCTGACCGATGTCGCTGTAGCCGAGCGGCGCGAAGGCCAGACTGCCATCGGCGTTGACGCCGACTTCCGGCGGCGCGTTGACCTTGGCGAGCAGCGCGGTGCGCCACGCGTCGCCGGTCATGGCCGGGATGACGAGCGAGGCCACGATCAGCATCGCCAGCACCACCAGCCCGACCACGGCCAGCCGGTTGCGCAGGAAGCGCCGGCGCGCCAGCTGCCAGTAGGTCCGGACGGGCGTGAGATCGAGGGCGTCGGCATCGGCCTCGTCGAAGGTTCGTGGGGCGACGGTGCCCAGCTGTGCCATGGGTCGTGCTCCTTCAGCCGAGCTTGATGCGCGGGTCGGCGACGGCGTAGGCGACGTCGGCCAGCAGGTTGCCGAGCACCACGCCGATGCCGCCGATCATCACGAACGCCAGCACGACCGGGTAATCGCGCTGCGCGACCGCGTCCACGCCCATGAGCCCGACCCCCGGCCACGTGAAGATCGCCTCGGTGATGGCGGCCCCGGCCAGCAGGCTCGGGATGGTGAGCCCGATGAGCGTGATGACCGGAATGAGGGCGTTGCGCAGGGCGTGCTTGAACGTGACCCGCCGCGCCGGGAGGCCCTTGGCGTGCGCAGTGCGCACGAAGTCCTGGTGCAGCACCTCGAGCATCGCCGCGCGCACGTAGCGCGACCAGCCGGCGATCTGCTGCACCGCGAGGCTCGTGACCGGGAGGACCAGGTGCCAGCCGATGTCGAGCGGGTCGCCCTCCCGCCCGAAGCTCTCCATGCCGAACAGCGGGAACCAGCCGAGCACCACCCCGCCGAAGAAGAGCAGGTACAGGCCCAGCAGGAAGGACGGGATCGCGTACCCGATGGTCGCCAGGCTGCTGATGAGCCGGTCGGCGACACTGTACTGCCTGACCGCCGCCAGGATGCCGAGCGGAATGGCGACGACGACCGTCAGCGCGAGGGCCGATGCGCCGAGCAGCAGCGTGGCCGGCAGGCGATCGGCGATCTTGAACAGCACCGGCTGCCCGTCCAGGAAGGAGTACCCCCAGGCCTCGGGCCGCCAGACCTGGACGTAGGTGGTCAGCCAGCTCCAGAACTGCTCCGGCAGCGGCTTGTCGAGGCCGTACAGCCGGATGAGGCCCTGGAGCTGCTCGGGTCGGATGGTCGGCGTCCGAAAGCGGTCGATCGGGTCGCCGGGCGCCAGGTAGATGAGCGAGAAGCTGATGACGGCGACGCCGATCAGGATCGGCACGGCCTGGAGCAGGCGTCGCGCGACATAGCCGGCCATGGACTGTGCCTCCGGTTCGACGCGGATGGACCGATGGCGCCCGGAGTGGACCGGGCGCCATCGGCTTCAGGCTGGGCTGCTCCTACGACTCCGGGATCACGATCTTCTCGCGCTGCCAGAGCCACGTCGGCGACTCGAGGTTGAACTCGCCATCGGTCCACTTCATGCCCACGTTCATCCCGTCGCGGACGAGCGGTGCGTAGGCGAAGAGGTACGGCTGCTCCTCTGCCAGGATCTCCTGGAACCGGAAGTAGAGCTCCTTCCTGGTCTCCTGGTCGGACGTCGCCAGGCCGTCCTCGATGATCTGGTCGACCTCCGAGTTGCAGTAGCCGATGTAGTTGAAGAGCTCAGGCCGCTCCTCGGTGCTCACCTGGCTGCAGTGCCAGAGGCTGTACGGGTCCGGATCGACGCTTGCGGTCCATCCGCCGAAGTAGGCGTCGAAGCCGTCATCGGCCCAGGCGCGATCCAGCGCGGGCAGCAGCACCGTCTGGAAGTCGGCCGGGTTGACCGTGATCTCCACGCCGCACTCACGCACCTGCTCCGCGAACAGCTGCATGAAGTTGATGCGGTCGGACTGGCCGGCCCGGACGAGAACCTCTGCGGCCAGCCGCTGCCCGTCCTTCTCGTAGACGCCGTCGTCCCCCAGCGTCCAGCCGGACTCCTCGATGAGCGCCTTGCCGGCCTCGACGTCGCGCTCGACGCCCTGGATGTCGGGGTTGAAGGCCCACGACGCCGGTGGCGTCTCCGACTCGGTCGGCAGCGCGCTGCCGTTCGTCGCGGCGGCCACCGTGCCCGCCTTGTCGATGCACAGCTGGAGCGCCTTGCGCAGGTTGACGTCGCTGAAGATGCGACCCTCGCGCACGTTGAACTGGAGCTCGAGGTGGAGGAAGCCGGGGTACTCGGCTACCTTCACGTTGTCGGCGTTGCGGACGGCCTCGTACGCGTCCGGCGTCATCTCTTCGACGTAGTCGACCTGCCCGGCGGCGAGCGCGCTGGCGGCCGCCACCAGGTCCGTGATGATCGCGAAGTTCATCGTCGGCGTGGCCGGCAGGCCCTTGTGGTAATCCTCGTGGGCGGTGAGCACCAGGCTCTGGCCGACGTTGAACTCCTCCAGCTTGTACGGACCGGTGCCGACCGGGTTCTTGTTGAAGGACAGCAGGCTGTAGACCGCCGCGACCGCGTCCAGGCCCTCCGCCTCGAGCGAGGTGGCGACCCCGTTCAGCGACGTCGACAGGACGACGCCATAGCTGCATGGGTCGAAGACGCCGTCGAAGGTGTGGTCCTCGCGGCGGGGCAGCTCCACGCCGGCCTGCGTGAGGATCTCCTCCGCCGCGGTCAACGCCGCCTCGCAGCCGGCCAGGTCCGGCTCATCGGCGCCGGCGGGATCGTCGATTGCTGTGGCTGCCGCGCGAACGTCGGCCGGGTCGAGCGACGCCGCGGCGCCGGTGAAGTCCTCGTAGGCCGCCTCGATGACCGCCTTCGACTCAATCCCGAGCGACGGCAGGATGGTGGTGAGGAATGGCGCGTACGGCTGCGGAAGCGTGAACTCGACGGTTCGGTCATCCAGCACCTCCGCCGAGTCGACGAAGCCGGCGAGGCAGATGCCCGGGTTGTAGGTGCAGTTCTCGCTGATGCCCAGGTCGTAGCTGTACTTCACGTCCTCGGCGGTCATCGGATCACCGTTGTGGAACGTCGCCTCGACCAGGGTGCAGGTCCAGACCAGCTCGTCCGCATCGGGCTCGCAGTCGCCGAGGTTCGGGACCGGCTCGATCTTGTCGTTGTACTCGTACAGCGCGTCGTAGATGAACGCGGCGAGGTCGGCGGTGGGGTCGTCATCGGCGCCGTTGCTGATCTTGCCCGGCTGGCCGTCGAGGACCCAGGTGATAGAGTCGCGATAGCCGGCCGTACCTCCAGGCTCGCCCGACGAGCCCGGACCAGTGGAGGGTGAATCGGAACCCGTGGCGCCCCCCGTCGGGTTGACCCCCGAGCCGCCGCAGGCGGCGAGAACCAGGCTGAGTGTCGCGACCAACGCGGCGGCGCGCAGTGAGCGTCGTTGCATGTGGATGTCGTCCTCCAACGCTTCCTCGGGTGCGGGGCCGGGCGGTGGATCGGCGAGGATGAGACGGACCAGGACTCCCCAGAGCCGATGCGCCGCCCGACCGGCACCGTTCCCCTGCCTGCCAGTGGATTCAGTCAGGCTAAACACACTACACTCGCCGCTTGCAGGAAGTTCATTCCGAATCAACACCGACGTTCGAGATGGCTGACCGTGGGGCGGGTGGCGCGCAGATCGGGCAGCGGCTGCGTGAGCTGCGGTCGGCGCGCGAGCTGTCGTTGCGGCAGCTGGCCAAGCTCATCGGCGCCAGCCCGAGCCTGCTGAGCCAGGTCGAGAATGGCAAGGTCACGCCATCGGTGGACACGCTCTACGAGCTGGCGCGCGCGCTCGGAACGCCCGTCGCGTCCTTCTTCGGCGATCAGGCCGATGCGGAGGGAGTTGCGGCTCCGGCGGCCGTCATCCGCGCCGCGGATCGCCAACGGATCGTTCTCGAGACCGGCGTCACCTGGGAGAACCTTCTCCCCGGCGACGACTCAGGCCTGCGCTTCATGGAGATCCACTACCCGCCCGGCGCGCACAGCGGCGAGCACTATCTCCGCCATCCCGGACGCGACCTGTTCGTCGTGCTCGAAGGCGAGCTGACCTTCAGCGTCGGCTTCGCACAGCATCGGCTCGCGCCCGGTGACTCGATCAGCTTCGGCGACTTCCAGCCGCACCACGTCCGCAACGATGGCCCGAACGAGGCGCGTGCCATCGTGTGCGTCATCGGCGACGACGAGGGACACCGGCCCGCGCGCTGAGCTGGATGGCTCGTGACGCGCTGACGGTTGGCGTTGCCCCGGCAGCAACTACCGGCCACGGAGCCTGCATTTCGAGGGTGGATGCGGTCGCTGCGTGGCGGCTCATTCTCCGTGGAGCAACGGACGGCCACGGGGCGCGGTCTGCTTGGCCATTAGTTGCTCCAGGAGCAATCGCCGACATGAGGTGCGGCGCGACCCACGCCCCTGGGCCGCGCCGCGGCCAATTGGCGACGGACGAGGAGGGTTGCGACGGCGTCATCGGACCCGTCGGTGCCGAAGACGCGGATCGCTCAGGCCACTCCGACGCTTTCGTGTCGCGATCCGTGCCGGCAGTGCGTCGGGAACCGCGTCGCACCCACCCGCCTCGTGCAATGGATACCGGCGCGAGCACCCGAACGTTCATTCTTGGTATACGGTCAGCCCTCGCCGCCGTCGATCGGAATCGGCCGGCCGTCATCGCCAATCGCGACGAAGACGAAGCTGCCGGAGGTCGCGGGCCGTCGCTCGCCGGTCGCCACGTCCTCCGCGTACATGTCGACGCCCACCGTCACCGAGGTGCGGCCGATCCGGGTGACCTTGGCGACGAGCTCGACCAGCTGTCCCGCGCGGACCGGCACCTTGAACTCCACCCGGTCGGAGGCGACGGTGACCATGTTCAGCCGGGCGCACCGAGTGGCGGCGACCCAGCCGGCGTGGTCCATTAGCCCAAGGGCGTGGCCGCCGAACAGGTTGCCGTGGTGATTCGTGTGATTCGGCATCACCAGCTCGGCGAGATGGACCTCCTCGGTCCGATCGGCGGGATGATCCTTCATGAGGGTCCCGAACCGTCCTCGCGTCTGCGGGAGTCGTGCTCGTCGCGACCGAGCACGAACCAGATGGCATGCACCGGCGTGTCGCCCACGTTCGCCAGCCGATGGGGCGTCGTCGAGTCGAGTGAGACCGAGTCGCCGGGCTGGAGCACGTATTCGTCGAAGCCGATCGTGACCTGCAGCGTGCCGCTCATCACGTAGCCCCATTCGTGGCCGGAGTGGCGTTGGTGCTCGCTCTCGCTGGATGCTCCGCCGATGTCGTAGATGACGTACAGGAACTCGACCCCCGGCTCCGAGC
>JAICRD010000131.1 GCA_025937535.1 Chloroflexota bacterium
GGCGACATCGGCTTCCTCGAGTACATCGGCGAGACGCACGGCCGCCGGCCGTAGGGCAGGTTCCGGCTGCCGAAATGTCGGGTCACAGCTCACGCGAAGCCGCCTTGCGCTGCGCGCGACCCCATCGGTTGGCACCGGGCACGGGAGACGCCCTTCGGGTGAGTCCGCGCCCGGCATGTCGAGCGCTTCGCCCTCGATAGATCGAGGCGAATTCACCGGAAGCCACTGCCGCGCTGCACTTCCTCCATGGATCGAGACCTCGCGGGCATGAGCCACACGCCACGGCGTGGCTTACGCGCGCCAGGACTCGGTATGTCGCGGAAAGCCAGCGCAAGTGGGGGCTCTGTCGCTGACGACTCGATGCAGCGAGTCATCCAGTGGAAACACGTGGGCGGCTGCGTTCACCAGCCGATCCCGCGCAGTCAGTCTGCCGCGGCGGCAGCCTCCGCGTCCGCATCGGCCCCGCCACTGCGGCTGACCACGACGCGGTGGGGGAAGGGGATCTCGATGCCGGCCTTGCCGAACGCATCCAGGATCCGCTTGCGAAGCTCACCACCGACGGCCCACTGCTCGGCCGCCTTGACCTGGCCGAGGACCTTGAGGGTGACCGATGAGTCGCCGAGCGCGTTGACGCGGACGACGCGCGGCGGCTCGAGGAGGCGGCCCTCCCAGTCCGGATCGGCCTGGAGCTTTTCGCCCACCTCGTCGATGATCCTGCTGGCGCGGTCGATGTCCGTGTCGTAGGCGACGCTGACGTCGAGGTTCACGCGCGCCCACAGGCGGGTCATGTTCGACGTCACCGTGATCTGGCCGTTCGGGACGGTGTGGACCGTCCCGTCGAGATCTCGCAGCGTCGTGCGGCGCAGGCTGAAGTCCTCGACCACGCCGTCCACGCCCGCGATGCGGATCACGTCCCCCTGGTTGTACTGGTTCTCGAGGACGATGAAGATCCCGGCCAACCAGTCCTTGACCAGCGTCTGCGCGCCAAGCCCGACGGCGATGCCGATGACACCGAGGCCGGCGATCGCCGGTCCGATGTCGATCTCGAAGAGGCCGAGGACCATGAGCGTGCCGATGATGGCGATGACCGATCCGGCCACCCGGACGACGAGGCGCGCCACGGTCCTGACCCGGCGCTCCAGCTCCGCGGGCGGCAGGATGCCCTCGCCCGACTCTGCGGTCCGGCGCTCGATGAGGTGCCGCACGCTGATGTTGACCGCGGCCCGCACCAGCGCGAAGGCAAGCACCGCGGCCACCACGATCAGGGCGATGCGAAGCACGACCTCGAGGTCGGTTGGGAGGCCAAGCGCGTCGAACACGGACGTGATGGTAAACGCCGGGTGGGGGGTACCGGAGTCCCGGGCGACGCCCGTACCTTCGGCGACTGATACCCGCGGCCGGCCGCGGCTAGGATGTGGACAGGCCGCACCACCCAGTCGAAGGAGCAATCCGAGCACATGACCGCGAACCAGCGTCGTCCGGGCTTCCGCCTGCCGTGGGCGCCCGAGGCCGGCGAAACCACCCCGGAGGGCGAATCGGCGACTCCCGCCGATGCGTCGAGCCCGGCCGCGGCCACGTCCACTGAGGCCGGGACTCCGGCCGATGGTGCGGCCGCCACGACACCCGAGCCGGCTGAGGCCGCCGATGAGGCAGAAGCCCTGAAGCCAGAGGTCGCCGCGGCTGCCGCGCCCGAGACGGCGAAGGCCGAGCCCGCCGCGCCACCCGCCTCCGAGGCCGTGGTGCCGCAGCCGGCCAGCGCCGCCGCACCGCCCCCGGAGTCCGACGAGTTCATGCGCGACCTCGTTGCCGCCATGCGTCGCGTGGCGGACGAAGCTCGCGAGAGTGGCATGGCGGTTCTGCGTGCGCGCGCCGACGAGCAGGTGCGCAAGCTCGAGGCGGATGCCGAGAAGCGCCGTGAGGAGCTCCGGTCTCGCGCCGAGGCGGACGTCGCCGGCGTGGGCGAGTGGGCCCAGGCCGAGGCGGAACGCATCAAGGCCGAGGCCGAGCAGCGCGTCGTCGCGCGGCGCGCACAGCTCGATCAGCAGCTCGCGAGTGACCAGTCACGCACCGAGGCCGAGACGAAGGCCCTCCGCGACCGCGTGGCGGAGTACGAGCGCGAGCTCGAGGCATACCATGCGCAGCTCGCCGAGATCGGTGATCCGGCCGCCTTTGCCGCCGCCGCGAAGCGCATGCCACAGCCGCCAACACTGTCCGGTGCTGCTGCTGCCGCGTCGACCGCCACCGCGCCCGGTGTGGCCGCGTCGAGTGAGGCCGCTTCCGCACCTGACGCCGCTTCGGCCGCGCCGGCTCCCGTTGACGCCCTCGCCGAGCCCGCCACGGGCGGCTCGAATGGCGTGGGTGCGGGTGCACCGGAGATCCATCCCGCCGAGGAAGAGGTTCTCGCCGCGCGGCTGGCGGAGCTCGACGCCAAGCTGCCCGCGAAGGCTGACACGACGACCGCATCGGCTTCCGCTGCATCCGCCCCGGCCGCTGAGGCGGTCACCACCGAGGTGGTGGTCAAGGGCCTTGGCAGCTTCGGCGCGATCACCGGCTTTCGCCAGTCGCTTGCCGGCGTCGACGGCATCGACGGCGTCGCCTTGAGCCTGGGGCAGACCGGCGAGTTCGTGTTCCGCGCGACGCACGCCGCGGGCTTCGACGTTCGCTCTGCGATCGCCACGCTCGAGGGCGACGGCGCGAAGATCGAGGATCGGTCCGAGGGCGGCCTGCGCGTCACCCTCGATCGCGCTCGCTGAGCACCGCGCCTTCGTCACGCCGTTCCAGGCGGCTGCTTCCCAGATTCACACCCCACCGACGCGCGGTGGCAATCTGAGCGACCCGTTCCCGAATGTCGGGCGGGGGTGACTATCGGTGCTGGTGTACCCGAACTCGGCGCGACTGCCCTCTCTTCGTCATCTCGTGCAGCCGCGGTGTGAATCTGGCAGGGAGAGCTCCCGTTCGTCACGGTGGTAACATGCTGCCTCGGCGATGACCGCGAGGAGTACCTCTCCACCGGCCGCTCCAGAGAGACGGGCCACTGGCTGCAAGCCCGTTGCGGAACGAGAGGGGGAAGGTCGCGCGCGAGCCTGACGGGTCCGCCCGATAGCGCGGGACACGAGGCGACAGCAGCGAGCCGTCGCGAACGAAGGTGGTACCACGACCCGTTCGTCCTTCGACGAACGGGCTTTTTTGTTGGCGGGAACCGGAAGGAGATGGACCGATGACGACGACGCGACGCGAGCTCGCCCCGCGCTACGACGCCGCCGCCGTCGAGCCGGCGATCTACGAGCGCTGGATGGCGGCCGATGCCTTCCGACCGGCGGAACAGGCGCCGGAAGGTGCCGAGCCGTTCGTGATCATCCAGCCGCCGCCGAACGTCACCGGCGCGCTTCACCTCGGCCACGCGCTGACCGCGTTCGTCGAGGACATCCTCATCCGCTATCACCGCATGTGCGGCGACGACACGCTGTGGTTGCCCGGCGTCGATCACGCCAGCATCGCCGCACAGTTCGTCCTCGACCGCATCCTTGCCGAGGAGGGCGAGAGCCGCGCCTCGCTCGGCCGCGAGCGGTACCTCGAGCGCATGTGGCGCTTCATGGACGAGACACGAGACGTCATCGGCATGCAGCACCGCCGGCTCGGCGCGAGCCTCGACTGGTCGCGTCTACGATTCACCATGGACGAGGGAAGCGCGCACGCCGTCCGCGTCGCATTCAAGCGGCTGTGGGACGCCGGGTTGGCCTACAGGGGCGAGGCGCTGGTCAACTGGTGCCCGCGATGCCGGACGACGATCAGCGACCTCGAGAACATCAAGCACGAGGAGTCGGGGACCCTCTGGACGCTGCGCTACCACCTGGCCAAATCCGACGGCTCGCCTGACCCCGACGCCTGGATCAGCGTCGCGACGACACGCCCGGAGACGATCTTCGGCGATACCGCCGTCGCGGTGCATCCCGAGGACGATCGCTATCGGTCATTCGTCGGTCGCGAGGCCATCCTGCCGTTCCTCGGTCGGCGTCTGCCCATCGTCGCCGACGAGCACGTCGAGCGCGAGTTCGGCACGGGCGCCGTGAAGATCACGCCCGCGCACGACTTCGACGACTACGAGGTCGCGAAGCGCCACGACCTGCCGATGATCACGGTGCTCGACGAGGATGCGCGCCTGAACGGCGAGGCCGGCGAGTTCGCGGGGATGGATCGGTTCGAGGCGCGGCCGCTCATCATCGGCCGCCTTGCCGAGATGGGGGACTTCGAGGGCGAGCGTGCGCACGACCTCGTCATCGGCCGCTGCGATCGGTGCGGGACCGTGGTCGAGCCGCGGCTGTCGGTCCAGTGGTTCGTGAACGTGAAGCCACTCGCCGAGCGTGCCCTGGCCAGCGTGCGCGAGGGACGAACGCGGATCATCCCATCGCACTACGAAAAGGTTTACGCCCATTGGATGGAGAACATCCACGACTGGGCGGTCGGACGCCAGCTGTGGTGGGGTCATCGCATCCCGGCCTGGTACTGCGCGGACGGCCACATCACCGTCAGCGACCGCGAAGCCGGTCCCGATGCCTGTGCCGAGTGCGGACGCCCCGCGTCTGAGCTGACCCAGGAGACCGACATCTTCGACACCTGGTTCTCGAGCGGGCTGTGGCCCTTCTCGACCCTGGGGTGGCCGGCGGAGACCTCCGATCTCGCGCGCTTCTATCCGACGCAGGTGATGGAGACCGCCTACGAGATCCTCTTCTTCTGGGTCGCCCGGATGATGATGCTCGGGCTCTTCTTCATGGACGAGGAGCCGTTCCACACGGTCTACCTCCACGGCATCGTGCGCGACCCGACCGGCTCGAAGATGAGCAAGACGAAGGGAAACGTCGTCGACCCGCTCGAGATGATCTCCGACATCGGGGCCGATGCGCTGCGCGTCGCCCTCGTGTCCGGCAATGCGCCTGGCGTCGACCAGCGCCTCACCGAGTCGAAGCTGACCGGCGGGCGCAACTTCACCAACAAGCTCTGGAACGCGGCGCGCTTCGTGCTCGGCAGTCGGCCGCAGCCACTCGCCGAACCCGGCGACGACTCGCTGCCGGTCCGCTGGATCCGCTCCCGCCTTGCCGAAGCGACCGCGCGGGCAACGGCTCAGCTCGACGCGCTCGACATTGCCGGGTACGCGGGCACGGCCCACGAAGTGGCGTGGAGCGACTACTGCGACTGGTTCCTGGAGACGGCGAAGGTCGACCTGCGCCGCGAGGGAGCGACCGATGCCGAGCGTGCCGCCACGTGGTTCGGAGCGGCCGAGGGCCTCGCAACCCTGCTCCGCCTTCTCCACCCGCTCATGCCGTTCGTGACAGAAGAAATGTGGGGAGCACTCGGCGACCTCGAGCCGGCAGTCACGGCGGGCGAGCCCCTCCTCATCACGGCCTCTTGGCCCACGCCAGCGACGCGGGACCTCGCTGCGGAAGCCGCCTTCGAGGATCTCGCGACGCTCGTGCGTGGGGTTCGGAACCTCCGGACGGAGGCGGCGATTCCCGCGGGCCAATGGGTGCCGTTGATCGTCCAGCCCGCCCAGCCCGGGGCGGTCCCGGCGCTCGAGTCGGGAAGGGCTTATCTCGAGACGTTGGCCCGGGTGCGGCCGATCGAGGTTGGCAATGGCGGCGATCGCCCGACCCTCGTCGCGGCCAGCCCGCTGGGGGTTGCGTGGTTGGGTATCGACACCGGTGGCGCCGCCGAGGTTGCGGAGCGTCGGCGCGCCGAGCTCGATGAGCTCGAGCAGCACATCGAGCGGATACGGCAGCTCCTGGCCAACGAGTCGTTCACGAGCCGGGCGCCCGCTGCAGTGGTCGAGAAGGAGCGCCAGCGGCTCGCCGATCTCCAGCGCGAGCGGGATCAGCTCGCCTAGGCCGGATCGCGCGCGAGTGCGCGTATGACCCGATCGGCCCATGGCCGGGGGGACACCGCCCGCTGGTAGAATCGCGACGCCGCTGGCTGAAAGGGAATCGCTTACCCATGTCCTTCCTCAGGCGCAAGA
>JAICRD010000170.1 GCA_025937535.1 Chloroflexota bacterium
GGACAGGCCCGAGTCGACGAGGAGGTCGAGCACCGTCGGCAGGCCGTCGGTGCCGCTCAGCGTCGCTCGTGGCAGATCCGCGAAGGCAGCCTCGAGCGTGGCGGCGTCCAGGGACGCGAGGTCGCCGCTCCCGAACAGCGCGGCGCTGGCTTCGGCGGCGGCCGATGCCGCGTCGGCGCCGTGAACCAGCTCGGTGACCTCCGCAGCGAGCGCGCGCTGCGCCTCGCGTGCCTCCGGATGCGCGGCAGAGCTCGTCTCGAGCGCTTCGATCTCGGTCTGCGGGCGGAAGCTGAAGACGCGCAGGTAGGTGCCGACGACGCTGTCATCGGTGTTGACGAACCACTGGTAGAAGGCGAACGGCGTGGTCAGCGCCGGGTCGAGCCACAGGGTCGAGCCGGTCGACTTGCCGAACTTCTCGCCGTCGGGCCGGGTGATGAGCGGCGTGGCCAGGGCATGCGCCGTTGCGCCCTCGACGCGGCGGATGAGGTCGACGCCGGCGGTCAGGTTGCCCCACTGGTCGCTTCCGCCGAGCTGCAGGGTGCAGCCATGCCGCCGGTACAGCTCGAGGAAGTCGAGCGCCTGCATCACCTGGTAACTGAACTCGGTGTAGCTGATGCCGCCCGCCTCGAGGCGAGTGCTGACCGCCTCCTTGGCGAGCATGCGGCTGACACTGAAGTGCTTGCCGACATCTCGCAGCCAGTGGATGGCGCTCATCTCGCCGGTCCACTCCAGATTGTTGACGATCACCGCAGCATTCGAGCCCTCGAACGACAGATAGCGTTCGACCTGCGAGCGAATCCGGGCCACCCAGCCCTCGACCACCTCGGGTTCGTTGAGGGAGCGCTCGCTCGTCCGGCCGCTCGGGTCGCCGACGAGCCCGGTCGCGCCGCCAACCAGCCCGATCGGCCGATGGCCGGCCAGCTGGAGGCGCCGCATGGTGACCAGCAGGACGAGGTTGCCGAAGTGCAGGCTGGGCGCCGTCGGGTCGAAGCCGCCGTAGTACGTGACCGGCCCGGCCGCCATGGCGGCACGCAGGGCGTCGAGGTCGGTGTGATCGGCGATCATGCGACGCCACTCGAGGTCGTCGAGGACGGCGGTTCGTGCTTCGGTGGACGTCACCGGCGAAGTATAGGGAGCGGCGCCGCCACCCGGCCCGTGCTACCCTGCCGCGCGATGACCCGACGTCCACCGCCGGGCCGGAGACCCGCACCGAGCCGAGGCCCGAGGGGGGCCGATCCGCGCCGGCGACCCGGCTCCGCCACGCTGCCGCGCCTGATCCTCGCCGCGTTCGGGGTGCTGGCGATCGGCGTCTTCATCGGCGTCATGAGCATCTACGCGTCGTTCACCAGCGACCTGCCCGACATCGGTGAGATCGAGAACTTCAGCCTGGACCAGGCGTCGACCGTCGTGTCGGCCGATGGCAAGGAGCTCGCCAACTTCGCGGTCGAGGACCGGCGCGTCATTCCCTTCGAGCAGATCCCGTCGGTGATGATCGATGCCCAGGTCGCCGCAGAGGACCAGACGTTCTGGGAGAACCCGTGCGTCGACTTCAAGGCGATCGTGCGCGCCTTCCTCCAGAACTTCCAGGCCGGTGAGACGGTTTCCGGCGCGAGCACCATCTGCCAGCAGCTGGTGGGCATGCGCCTCCTCGACCCGCTCGTCCAGGCCGATCCCGACCGCCGGGTCGAGCTCAAGGTCAAGGAGGCGATCCTGGCCCTCCGTCTCGGCGACCGATACCCCGGCACCGAGGGCAAGCAGCACATCATCGAGATGTACCTGAACCAGGTCTACTACGGGAACAAGGCGTACGGGGTGTGGGCGGCCGCGAACGCGTACTTCGGCAAGGACATCACCTCGGAAGCGCCGGAAGATCAGCTGACGGTGAGCGAGGCGGCGATGCTCGCCAGCCTCGTGCGCGCGCCGTCACGCCTGGATCCGACGACGGAGGCGGTGGAGGAGGAGACCGGCGGCGAGGTGCGCTACGTCGTGCCGGAGACGGCCCAGGCCATCAACACGCGCAACATCGTGCTGAACCAGATGCTCGAGTCCGACTTCATCACCCAGGCCGAGTACGACGAGGCCCTGGCCGAGCAGATCGAGCTCGCGCCGCCGCGTGACACCGCCGACCTGGCGCCCCACTTCGTCCAGGCCGTGCGCCGCGAGGCGAACGAGCTGCTCGAGGGCGAGGAGCTGCTCGACACCGGCGGGCTCCGCATCATCACCACGCTCGACTACGACGGCTACCAGACCACCGCGGAGAAGTGGGCGCAGGTCGGCTACGACATGGATCGCCTCTCCGACGAGGAGCTGACCGCCAAGTACGGCGAGGCGGCGCTGGGCTGGATCAAGCAGCTGCAGGGCCGCAACATCAACAACGACGCCATCGTGACCGTCAACTACCGGACGGGGGCGGTCCTCGCCTATGTCGGCAGCGCCAACTTCGACGGCGAGGCGACTCGCGCCCACCAGCCGAAGTTCGACGTCATCGGCCAGGGCTTTCGCCAGTCAGGATCGGCCTTCAAGCCGATCACGTACGCCGCCGGCTTCGAGTCGGGCGTGATCAGCCCGGCGACCATGGTCATGGACGTCCGGACCGATATCGCCAACGGCTTCAACCCGCCCAACGCCGACAACAAGGAGCGTGGCCCGGTGCGCGTCCGGGACGCGCTGAAGTACTCGCTCAACGTGCCGGTCAGCAAGATCCAGCAGCTGATCGGCTCCGACAACGTCGTCTCGCTTGCGCAGCGCCTAGGGCTCGAGTTCGATCCCGCCCACAACGGCGAGTACGCCGTGCCGTCGCTGACGCTCGGAACGCTCGGCGTGCACCAGGTCGACCTTGCCGGCGCTTACGGGGCGCTCGCCAACGGCGGGCTGCTGCACGAGCCGTATCTCATCGAGCGCATCGAGGATTCGCGCGGCAACGTCATCTACGACCATTCGGACGTCGGCGACGATGGCGACCAGGTGCTCAGCGCGGCATCGGCCTATCTCGTGACAGACATCCTGGCGGACAACACCGATCCGGCCGCCAACCCGCTGTGGGGTCCCCGCTTCCAGCTCCAGACCGATGACGGCGGCCGCCGGCCGGCCACGCTCAAGACCGGCACGACGAACGACTTCCGCGACCTCCAGGCATTCGGCTTCCTGGCCGGCAATCCCGATGACCCGGCCGATCCGACGGGCGCCATCGTGACCGGGGTGTGGGTCGGCAACAGCGACTTCTCCCCCATCCAGGATGTGTTCGCCGCTGATGGACCGACGTTCATCTGGCACGACTACATGGCCGAGGTCGCCGCCCTCAACGAGCTGCCGGTGTACGACTTCCGCCAGCCCGATGGCGTGACCGAGGTCACCATCGACGCCATGAGCGGCATGCTGCCCGGCGAGTTCACCGAGACGACGGTCACCGAGCTCGTGCGCTCCGACCTTCAGCCGAGCCAGCAGGACACGACGCACCGCGAGGTGCGGATCGAGGCACAGACCGGCAAGATCTGGCAGGAGGGCTGCGGGGACTTCGCAACCGTCGCGCCGTCCGCGTCGCCGGACCCGTCCGCCGAACCGCCGCCCGCAGAGCCCGAGGAGAAGGTCGTCCTGGATCTGGCCGGCTGGGAAGATGACCATCCCGCCTGGGAGGAGTCGAATCGTGCCTGGCTCGAGCAGTGGAGCGGCCGCGAGGACGAGCTCAACGCGAGCATGAGGGTGCCGTTCCCCGGCCCGGTCGACGCGCCATTCGCGCCGACCGAGGAGTGCACGCCGGGCGAGGTGCCGACCTCGACGCCGACGCCGTCGCCCACGCCGACGCCGACACCCACTCCCGAGGCGACACCCACGCCGGTGCCCGCCACCCCGACGCCTGTGCCCGCCACCCCGACGCCGGTGCCCGCCACCCCGACGCCTACGCCCACGCCCGCTCCGGAGGGCGAATAGTCCAAATATCGGGCAGTGGCGCACGCAGCGGCCGTCTCACGCGTTTCTCGGTCCGATCTATCGGGCACCGCGGCGCACCGAAAACGGCCAACGCGCGCATCTGCCCGATATTTCGGGCACCTCGGCCCAGGAACGCGCCCTGTGTGACCCGCTGCCGGAAGGGCACGCGACCGCATCCTCGACACATCGAGCCGATTTCGCCGGAACGCCACCTCACGCCGCACTTCCGCGATGCAGCGAGCGCTGGACCTCGTGAGCGCCGCGCGGGCGCGCCGTTCATGCACGCCGGGACTCGATACATCGCGGGAACCGCGCCTGGCAGACCCGTCCGTTGTAGCGGACTCGATAGATCGAGTCCTCCGGGTCCCCCCCTACAGCTCGGCGACGGTGGCGCCCTCGCCACCCTCGTCCTTGCGGCCGCCGCGCATGGCACGCACGCGCGGATGCTCGCGCAGCGCATCGCGGACCGCACGGCGCAACGCCCCGGTGCCGATGCCATGGACGATGACCACCGATTCGAGGCCGGCGAGCAGCGCGTCGTCGAGGTAGGCATGCAGCCGCTCGAGCGCCGCCTCGACCCGTTCGCCGTGAAGGTCGAGTGTGGGTGAGACGCGCTCGGCGGCGCGCCGGCGCATCTCCTCGGCGGCAACGTCACGCGGGGCGGGCCCGCTGATCGGCTCGGGCACGACCTCGACGTCATCGGAGGGAACGACCAGCCGCGCGCCCTCGGTCTCCAGCGTCACCCGCCCCGTCCGGCCGCTGATCTCGACGATTCGTCCGGCACTGCCCAGCGTGCGCGATCGGCCCCATAGCCCGACCCGCGGCTGCGGACCCTCGACATCGCTGACATCGTCCGCCTCCACCTCGGGCGCGGGGGCCTCGACGCGCGCGCGCTTGGCTCGCTTCGTCATCTCCTCGAGCGCCGCGGCATTGACGCCACGCCGCCC
>JAICRD010000187.1 GCA_025937535.1 Chloroflexota bacterium
CGAATCGGAGGGCTATGCCGTGATTGGCGAGGCATCGAGCGGCGCATCGGCGCTGTCGAGCGCGATCGCGCTGGAGCCCGATCTCGTCCTGCTGGACGTCATGCTGCCCGACTCAAGCGGATTCGAGGTCGCGGAGCGCCTGCGCGGCATCGCTGCGCCACCCTTGGTGATCCTCGTCTCGAGCCACGACGAGTCCGACTTCGGACGCCGCCTGGACGCCGCGGCCGCGATCGGCTTCATCCCGAAGCCGGAGCTGAGCGGCGCACGGCTGCGTGATCTCCTCGGAGCGGCGTCATGAGCCGATGGATGGCCCTGGCGCTCATCGGACTGGTCGGTCTCACCGTGGTGAGTGCGTACGGCTTTCTCAACGACATCCCGGAGCCGGCGTCCACGACCGTCCATCGTCTGGGCCACGGGCCGTTCGACATCGCGCGAGAGGTGCTTCCCGCCTGGGCATTCATCGCGGCCGGGCTGATTGCATGGCACCGGCGGCCGGCGAGCCGGACCGGCTTGCTGATGGTCGCCGTCGGTGCTGCGTGGCTTCTCAACGGACTGGAGTTCCTGCCGACCTCGCCGTGGACCACGGTCGGCGTGTGGCTGGCCGCCGGCGCCGGTCTCTTCGGCGTCCTTCTCGGATTGCTCATCCTCACCTACCCCGGCGGCCGGCTCGGCTCGCGCGCCGTCAGGGTCTGGATCGCCCTCTCGGCCGGCTACCTCATCCTGCAGCTCGCCGTCGCCGTCCTCTCACCGGGCCGCCGCGGGAACTGCGAGTGCCGGTCTGCACTCATCCTGCGCTACGACCAACCCATGTCCGTGGAGCTCGTCAACCTGGCGGACCTGTGGTTCGCCGCCATGGCCGTCGTTCTGCTGGTGGTGCTGGTTCGGCGCTGGATGGTCGCGACCGGTCCTGCGCGCAGTGCTGCCGCGCCCGTCTGGATCGCTGGCGCCGCCATGACCCTGATCGCCGTCACCGGCGAGTCCTATTGGACGGCGGCGCGCAACCTGAACGCCGACTGGCTCTCCACCATTCCGAGCCTCGCGAAGGTGGTCTGGGGCGATCGCGATCCCGTGGTCTATGCGGTCCTCCCCTGGGTGCAGTCCCTCTCGCTCCTCCTCGTCCCCGCCGCCCTGCTGTGGGGTCTGCTCGGGGTCCGATTGCGTCAGTCGAAGGTCGCCGCGCTCGCCGTTGATCTCGGGCGCATCGGCACGCCCGGCTCGCTCATCAACGCACTGCGCCGGGCGCTCGGCGACCCGTCGCTCGAAGTGGCGTACTGGTCTCGGCCGGCGAGCGGATACGTGAGTCCAGCCGGCGAACGGATGGAGCTGCCGACCGACGACGCGACGAGATCGGTCACCAAGCTTGCCGGAGACGACGCCCCGCTCGCGGCGCTCATCCACGATCCCGCCCTCGACGAGCAGCGGGCGCTTGTCGACGGCGTCGCGGCCGTGGCTCGGCTGGCGATCGAGAACGAGCGGCTCCACGCGGAGGTCCGCGCTCAGCTCGAGGAGGTGCGGGCTTCCCGGGAGCGGATCGTGCGCGCAGCCGACGAGGAACGGCGCCGGGTCGAGCGCAACATCCACGACGGGGCGCAGCAGCGGCTGGTCAGCCTGTCGCTCGCGCTCACCATGGCGCAGGCGCAGATGAAGGAGGCGTCGCCACAGGCCGCCGCCACCATCGCCGAGGCCGAGAAGGAGCTGAAGCTGGCCATCGGCGAGCTTCGCGAGCTCGCGCGCGGCATCCACCCCGCGATCCTCGGCGAGGCGGGACTGAGCCCGGCGCTGGAGGCGCTCGCCGAGCGATCGCCCGTGCCGGTTCGCTTCCGCTGCGCGCTGTCACACCGCCATTCGCCGCTGGTGGAGGCAACCGCCTACTTCGTGGCCGCCGAAGCGCTTACCAACGTCGTGAAATATGCATCGGCGTCGTCGGTCGAGCTGGCAGCCGAGGAGGCCGAAGGCTGGCTGCACGTGACCGTCGCCGACGACGGTGTGGGTGGCGCCGATCCGTCAACCGGGAGCGGGCTGCGCGGCCTGCTGGATCGTGTCGCTGCCGTCGGTGGGCGGCTGTCGATCGAGAGCTTCGCCGGCCGCGGCACGCGGCTGGTCGCCGAGATCCCATGCGAGTAGGCCTGGTCGACGACTCGGTCCTCTTCCGCGAGGGCCTCGCGCGGCTGGTGGGCGAGCTCGGCTTCGAGGTGGTCTTCCAGGCGGGGACGGTCGAGGCGCTCATGGAGCGCGTAGCGGAGGCCGACGTCGTGATTGTCGACGTCCGCATGCCGCCGACTCACACCGATGAAGGGCTGGTTGCGGCACGCCAGCTCAAGCGGGCCCGGCCCGAGCTCGGTGTCCTGGTGCTGTCGCACTACGTCGAGGCGGTGCAGGCCGCGCACCTGCTCGGTGATGGCGCTCGCGGCGTCGGCTACCTCCTCAAGGACCGCGTCAGCGATCTCGATACGCTGGCCGACGCGATCCGTCGCGTGGCATCCGGGGGATCGGTGGTCGACCCCGACGTCGTGTCGCGGCTGCTCAGCGGCCGGCGCCAGCGCGGCCTGCTCGATGACCTGACGGCGCGGGAGCGCGAGGTGCTGGGACTCATCGCGGAGGGGCACTCGAACACGGCCATCGGCGATCGTCTCTCGATCAGCCTGAAGACGGTCGAGACCCACATCGGCACCATCTTCAGCAAGCTGGAGCTCTTCCCCGGCCCCGATGACGACCGGCGGGTCCGCGCCGTGCTCGCCTATCTGCGCTCATAGCGGGGTTGGGTGGCGTGCCCGAGAGGACTCGAACCTCCGACCTTCAGGTCCGCAACCTGACGCTCTATCCACTGAGCTACGGGCACCCGTACGTCCGATCTGCGTACGCCGATCGGGTGGCGGAGAGGGAGGGATTCGAACCCTCGGAAGAGGTTTACCCCCTTCAACGGTTTAGCAAACCGCCGCACTAGGCCACTATGCGACCTCTCCGCGATCGGCGCCGATGATAGCATGGAGCCCCGGCACGGACGACTCTCGGCCCCGGCCCTCCATACCCTCCGAACCACCCGCGAAGCGTGCTCACAATGCCCTCCACCCGTCTCCCCATCATCGGTCACCCTCTGGCGCATTCGGCGCTGGAGGGCGTCGTGCGCGCCGCGCTCGGCGAGGCCGGCAGCGAGATCGAGATCGAGCGCTGGGAGCGACGGCCGCACCAGCTGGCCGATGCCCTGCGCGAGGTCCGCGCCGGCGACGACTTTGCCGGCGCGCTGATCGCCTCGCCGCACAAGGAGAAGGCTCCCCCGCTGTCGGACTGGCTCAGTGACGACGCACGCGTCAGCGGTGCGGTCAACGTCTTCGTCCGGACCGATGGTCGCCTGCGCGGCTACAACTCCGATGCCGACGGCATCCGTGCCGGCCTGGCCTCGATCCTCCCCCGCGTCAAGGGCAAGTGGCCGCGCAACGCGGTGGTGCTCGGCGCCGGAGGTGGCGCGCGGGCGGTCGTGGCCGTGCTCATCGGGTCGGGCTTTCAGCACGTCGCCGTCCTCAACCGGCACCTCCATCGCGCCGAGGCGCTCGTCTCGCACTTCAGCCGATCCGCGCGGCACATGGAGCTTCGCGCGCGCCCATGGCACGACGCGATCATCGAGGTCGAGCTGGCCCGCGCCGAGCTGCTCGTGAATGCGTCCGGCATCGGTGCAAATGGGGAGGCTCCCATCCCGCCCGAGCTGCTGCCACCGGAGCGCTACGTCCTGGACCTCGTGCTCAATCGGGCGACGACGCCGCTGATGGACGAGGCCAAGGCCCGCGGAGGGACCGTCACCAACGGCCAGGGCGCCTTCCTGGCGTCGACCGCGGCGACGGTCAAGCTGCTCAGCGGGACGGCGCCTGCGCCTGCGGGGCTCCGCACCGCGCTGGCGGGCGAGCTCGGCGTCCCGGAGGACGCGATCGCCGTCGTCGGCGACTGACGGGATGTTCTACACCCACGGGTGGGTTCACGTCATCGCGGGCTGCATGTTCTGCGGCAAGACCGACGAGATGCTGCGGCTGCTGCGCCGCTTCTCGATCGCCGGCCGAAGGGTCGTGCTCGTCAAGCCACGGCTCGACACGCGCACCGATCGCGTGACCGTCGTCTCCCGCTCGGGTGCCCAGCACCACGCCATCAGCGTGGACGCGTCGTCGGAGATCGAGGGCGTCATCGGCGACGCCGATATCGTGGCCATCGAGGAGGCCCAGTTCTTCGACGAGCGCCTGCCGGAGGCGGTCGAGCGGCTGGCCGAGATGGGCAAGCAGGTGGTTGCCACCGGCCTCGATCGCGACTTCCGCGGCATCCCGTTCGGCACCATGCCACGCCTGCTGGCGCTGGCCGACCAGGTCACGAAGCTGACCGCCATCTGC
>JAICRD010000139.1 GCA_025937535.1 Chloroflexota bacterium
ACCTCGACCAGCGCTCCGGTGTCGATGAGCATCGACACCAGCTGCTCCACGAAGAGGGGGTTGCCGTCGGCGCCGCGCAGGACGGTGTCGCGCACCCTCGGTGGCAGCTCGACACCACCCATCATGTTCTCGAGCACCTGCGCCGATGCGTCCGCGGGCAATCGATCCAGGACGAGCCGCCCGGCGTTCGGCCCGTCGCTCCACCCTGGGTTCACCTCGAGCATGTCGGGGCGCGCCGTGCAGAGGACGAGAATGCGCGCGCCCTCGACGTTCGCGACGAGATGCTCGATCAGCTCGAGCAGCGTCGGTGCCGCCCAATGCACGTCGTCGATGACGACGACCAGCGGGAGCACGCTGGCGAGGTGCTCGAGCAGCTCGCGAATGCCCCAGAAGAGCTCGGCGACCGGCAGCTCCTCGTTCGACCAACCCAGCGCCGACGCGACGCGGCGCGCCACTTCCGGATTCCCGCTCAGCGTCTCGAGCCGCTCGCGCGCGACGTCGGTCGGATCGTCCGGGTCGATGTGGGCGGCGTCGCGGACGATCGTGAGCAGCGGCCAGAAGGTGATGCCGTCGCCGTATGGCAGGCATCGGCCTCGGAGCACGTTGGCATCGGCCTGGACCGCTTCCAGCAGCGCTCGCACGAGCCGGCTCTTGCCGACGCCCGCGTCGCCGAACACCGTGCCGAGGACGCAGCGCCGCTCCTCGACGGCGCGATCGAAGAGGCGTCGCAGCATGGCGAGCTCCTCGTCGCGACCGACCATCGGCGCGTCGTGGCGTCGCGCCGCCTGCTCGTCGCCGAAGACCCGGAGCAGGCGATAGGCCGCCACGGGGGCGGACTTGCCCTTGAGCTCGAGCGGGGTGAGCGCCTCGGCCTCGATGGCCTCGCGGACCAGCCGGAAGGTCGGCTCGCCAAGGAGGATCTCGTCGTCGCCGGCAGCCTGCTCGAGGCGAGCCGCCGTGTTGAGCGTGTCGCCGGTCAGGACCTGCTGATCGTTCACCGCCATGCGGACGACGACCTCGCCGGTGTGGACGCCCGTTCGCGTGCTCAGCTGGACGCCGTAGCCGGCTTCGAGCTGGCGGTTGAGCCGCGTGAGGGCCGTCCGCATCTCGACGGCCGCGCGCACGCCCCGAAGGGCGTCGTCCTCGTGGAGGACCGGAATGCCGAACGCCGCCACGATGGCGTCGCCGATGAACTTCTGGATCGAGCCTCCGTGTCGCTGGAGCACCCGCGTCATGGTGGTGAAGTAGAGGTCGAGCACCTCGCCCAGGGCCTCGGGGTCGAGCTGCTCACCGAGCCCCGTCGAGTCCTTGAGGTCACAGAAGACGACCGTCAGGACCTTGCGCTCTTCCTGCGGAGCCTCCGCCTGGACGAGGGCCGTGCCGCAGAAGGCGCACTCCTTGAACCGGTCAGGGTTCGACTCACCGCAGCTCGGGCAGGCGCGCACGACGCAAGTGTACGGCCGGGTGCGACCGGACTGGCGCTCGGCTGCCGGCCTAGCTGCGCTCGGTGGCCAACCCCTCGACGATCCGCACCGTCGGAATGGCGCGCAGGACGTCGGGCGCCACGCGCAGCTTGGACGATCGGTTTCCGCCCCCCAGGATGATCCAGGCCGGTCGCAAGACGCGCGCGTCGACCAGCACGGGCAGGTCCGCGGGGAGCCCGAACGGCGTCACGCCGCCGATCTCCATCCCGGTCAGCTGTCGCACCGGGTCGGCGCGGGCGAACGATGCCTTGCGCACACCCATCTCGCGCCGCACGACGTTGTTGACGTCGAGCGACGTGGTCGCCAGGAGCACGCAGGCGACATAGGTCGGCTCAGCGCCCTTCGAGGCGACCAGAATCGTGTTCGCGCTCTGATCCAGCGGGACGTCGTAGGCCTCGACGAAGGCGGCCGTGTCGGCGAGGTCCGGGTCACACGGCATGACTTCGACCTCGACCGCATACCGATCCAACGCTTCGGCGACCGCGGGATGCAGCAGCTCACGCAAGGTCGGCTCCCGAGCGGTCGTCGCGTCCCAGCAGGCGCTGACGCAGCCGCTGTGCCAGGCCGTAGGCCGGCAGACCGAGACGCAGCGCCGCATCGATCGGTCCACGCAGGGCGAGGTCGCGGGCGCCGACGTACTCGACCTCCTCTCCGCCGAAGCCCTCCTTGAACTGTCGTATACCGCCGGTCGCGAGACCCCACATGTCGTACACGGCGAAGCCGTCGCGGGCGAAATCGGCCATGGCCGTCCACTTCAGCAGGTAGTTGGCCCGCAGGTCGGCGCCGGCATCGGTCATGCCGCCGTACGACTCGACCGCCCGCTCACCACAGGTGAAATGGAACAGCGTCGCCACGCGCTCGCCGTCGTGCAGCGCAAAGCTGAGACGCACCCGGCCCGTCGGCGCGAAAAGTGACCAGACTCGCTCGTAGTAGAACGGCTCGCGTGCAACGAAGCCCGCCCGCTGGGCGGTGAAGCGGTAGATCCGGTTGAAGTCCGCTAGCGCCGGACCGATGACGTCGGCCGGGCTGGAGCCATCGAATCGTTCGATCGTTACCCCGCCGCGCTCCGCCTTGTTGACGTACTGGCGGTGCTTGCGCTTCAGACTGGCACGCAGCGCCTCCTCGCCAACGGTGAGGTCGACGACCCGCGTCGTCGGCGGCTGCACCTTCGGCGCGGCTCGCCACGGGAGCGACATGAGCGCCGAACCGTACGGCGTGTCCGGCGCTGCCTCCGGGTCGATGCGCACCGTGGCGATCCGCTCGGTGCGGCCCAGGACGCGGAGCGCGTGCATGAAGGCGGCCCGGGTCCGCGGGTCGTCCATGCGGCCGATCGGCCCGCGTGGCGCATACGCCAGGTGCCAGCCGACCACCGGGATGCGACGCAGCAGGAGCTGCGCGCCGGCGACCGGCGACTCGGCCGACGGCCCGATGGCGAGACGCACCGGCGTCCAGCCGCCCATGGCGCGCACCTCGCCCCATTCCCACAGCTGCGGGAAGGCGTGGTACGCCGCCGACTCGACGAAGGCGTTCCACGTCGTCGCATCCGTGACCCGGAAGGCGCGCAGGTCCTGGCTGCTCACTGGCGGGTCCACCCCGCGGCCGCAAGGGCGTCACGCGCGACCTCTCGATCGTCCCACGGCAGCTTGTCGGCGCCGTAGAAGATGCTCGTCTCGTGGCCCTTGCCGGCGAGCAGCACCACGTCGCCTTCGCGTGCCATCGCCATCGCTCGCGCGATCGCCTCGCGCCGATCGTCGATGACCAGCAGCGATTCGCCATCCACCCCGCCGGCGGACCGCGCGCCATCCGCGATGGCCTCGTTGATGGCGCGTGGGTCCTCCAGGCGTGGATCCTCGTCGGTGACGACGGTGACATCGGCCAGCTCGGCGCTGACGCGACCCATGGCCGGACGCTTCGTCGGGTCACGCTCCCCCGCCGAGCCGAAGACGGCGATCAGCCGTCCGCGGGTCACCGGCCGCAGCATGCGGAGGACTTTGCCCAGGGAGTCGGCGGTGTGCGCATAGTCGACGACCACCGCAAACGGCTGACCAGCGTCGACGCGCTCCATGCGACCCGGCACGCCCATCGTGCGTGCCAGCGCATCGACGGCGACCGGCCACGCGACTCCCTCGGCGTGCGCGACGGCCAGCGCGGCGAGCGCGTTGCTCACGTTGAAGCGTCCCGGCATCGGCGTGGTCACCTCACCACGCCAATCGGGCGCGACGAGCGTGAAGCGGCTGCCGGCGGCATCGGCGACGAGCTCGGTGGCGCGCAGGTCCGCATCGGCGTCGATGCCGTAGGTCAGCACCCGGTCGCGCGCGCGCTCACGGAAGAAGGCGTATGCGTCGTCATCGGTGTTCAGGATGGCCAGCGGCGCCTCCTCGACCAGGCGCGCCTTGGCGCGCCGATACGCCTCCAGCGAGCCGTGGAACTCGAGGTGTTCGCTCGTCACGCTGGTCACCACCCCGACGTCGAAACGGCAGTTGCGCGTCCGTTCCAGGGCCAGACCGTGCGACGTCGCCTCCATCACCACGCTCTCGTTGCCGGCCTCGACCATGCGGGCCAGCAGTTCCTGGAGCTCGAGCGATTCGGGCGTGGTGTTGCGGTCCTCGTTCGGCAGCCGCTCGTCGCCGATGTCGGCTGCGACCGTGCCGATAAGGCCCGGCCGGCGGCCGCCGGCACGCAACAGCTCGACCGCGAGGAACGAGGTGGTGGTCTTGCCGTCCGTGCCGGTGATGCCGATCACCTCGAGCTCCTTCGACGGCTGCTCGTACCAGGCGTCCGCCGCGTCGGCCAGCGCCCGGCGGGTGCGATCCACGACCAGCTGCGGCGCATCGAGGCCCTCCATCTCGCGCTCGGAGACCACGCCGATGGCGCCGTCCTTCACCGCCACGGCGGCGTAGTCGTGGCCGTCGACGTGGACGCCCGGCACGGCGAAGAACAGCGTCCCGGCCCTCACGTTGCGGGAGTCGTAGGCCAGGCCGGTGACCTCGCCAACCGGGATGCCGATCACGCGCTCGGGCGCGATGACGTCGGTCAGTGCGCCGAGGCCCATGCGTCGCTCGCTCATCGGCCCAACCGTCGCGCCGCGCGCAGCCAGCCTCGGGCGATGCCGGTCGCCGCGCGCAGCCGGTACAGCGTCGGGTCGACCACCACGTCCCACGAGCCCGCCCACTCGACCTCGCGGCCGCCAAAGCCCTTCTTGAACAGCCCGACCCCATGCCACGGGTGACGCTCATCCGACCCCGGCGGGGCGATGCCCCACAGATCGTGCTGTCGCACGCCACGGTCGCGTGCCAGCCGCATCATCGCCCACTGCAGGGCATAGCTGGCGTAGCGCTTCGGCTCACCGCGCTCCTCGCGTCGCGACCCGCTGAACAGGTAGAAGGAGCGATCGCCCTCGATGACGACCATGCCGGAGGCGAGCAGCTCACCCTCGCGACGCGCCTCGAGGATCACCGCGCGGCCCGCACCGGCGAGCGCGCGCCACGCGATCCGGTAGCGCGCCAGCGGTGGCAACGGGAAGCCCGCGCGACGCTGCGTCTCCTCGACCAGGCCGTGGAGATCGTCGATGGCGCGTTCATCGGCCGCGTCGTCGACCGCGGTCACCTCGACGCCCTCGCGTTCGGCGCGACGGACGCCGTAGCGGGTGTCCTTGTCGAACCCTGCCAGCAACATCTCGTCGTCGGCGAGCTCCACGATTCGGGTATGCCGCACCTGGAGCGTCTCTGGCCTGCGCCGCAGGCCGCGCGCCTCGAAGGCGGTGAGGTCCGGATCGTCGGCGGCGAGCCGCGGCTCGAGCTTCACGGCGATGGCCGTATGCTGCGCCGCGGCGTTGTGCAGGCCGATGCGCATGGCGCGCAGCCGATCCCCCGCCCGCGGGTCTCGATAGTCGAGCACCGGGCCGTGCGGCACGTACCAGAACTCGCGTCCACCCAGCAGCGGCCTCGCCTGGGCGGCCGCAATCCCCACGACGACGCCGTCCGCCTCGAGCACGTACCGTCGCTGCGGCTGCCCATCGAACGCCGCGACCTGGGCCCACGCCCAGTCGTGCAGGAAGTCACCACTGGCCGTGGCCGCCAGGTGGGCCTGCCAGGCATCGGCGTCGGCATCGATGGCCGGGCGGAAGTGCATCATGCGGCGCTCCGGCCGCGCCGGCGACGGAGCACACCTCGCAGCTGGTCGAGCTCCGGGGATCGCAACGCGGCGGCGACGAGGAGGAAGATCGCGGCGCCGGCTGCCGACAGGGCGAGCAGCACGGCG
>JAICRD010000193.1 GCA_025937535.1 Chloroflexota bacterium
AGGAAGTCGAGGGCAACCAGCGTCGCATCGGCGCGAACGGCCGCGAAGGCTGCGAAGGCCAGCGCGGCCGGCGCGAGCCACAGGTCGAGGCGGTTGAGGGGCTCCCGGCGGAGGCGCCAGGCCGCCGCCAGCAGCAGCCCGACGAAGATCGGGAAGTTGATCCCCAGGCCGACGCCGAAGAACAGCAGCTGTCCGGCCAGGCCAAGTGCCGCGGCGGCGACGACGACCCGCCCGGCGTGGCGGATCGCAGTCGACGCCGTCGAGCGGGCCGCGATCGTCTCCACGCCGGCCTCGCTCGTCATCGGGTCGATCAGTGCTCCAGGTCGATGACGAGGCGCGGCGCACCTTCGGTGAGGACACCGATGCGGACGCACGCCTCGTTCGTCATACCGACGTACCAGGTGCTCTGCGCCTCGAAGTCGCCGCCACGAACCAGCGCCGTCAGGGTGTCGAACTCCGGATCGTACGCGCTCGCTCCGTTGTAGCTGCTGCTGCCGTCCTCCATCTGCGCCGTGCCGCCTCGCATCGTGACGCGCAGGAAGCTCGAGCCATCCACGTCGAGCGGCATGCCGGACCCGTCCTCGGTGAACGGCGGCTCGGCACGTTCGATCGATACCTCGGGGATGCCCTGCTCGAACTCGAACACGACGCGGTCATATCCGTCGTGCTGCCCGATGCGCGTCGCGGTCAGGTTGGCGAGCGCGACGGTCGCGTCGACGTGGATCGGCAGATCGCACGTGAACGGACCGAGGTCTTCGCTCGGGATCGGCTCGGTGGTCGCGCTCTCCGACGCGATCGGTGCCGCGCTGGCAGAAGCGTCCGCGGACGGCGTCACCGGGGCCGACGACGGCTGGCCGGCCGATGGGCTGGCCGCGCCGCCGAAGCAGCCGGTCACCAGCAGAGCCAGGAAACCAACCGCGAGTGGCCGATGGATGTGGCGCATGGTCGAGCAGATTCTCCGTCATGGGTTCAAGGTTGGCCCCGCAGACGAACGGCAGCGGATGAACGTTACCGCCGCCTGGCCTAGACTCGGCTGACCGATGTCAACCGAAGCCGCCTATTCGCCCGGGCTCAAGGGCGTCGTTGCCGGCGAGACCGGGCTCGCCATGATCGATGGCGGCGCAGGCCGCCTTCAGTACCGCGGCTATCCGATCGGCGAGCTCGTCGAGCACGGAAGCTACGCGCAGGTCGCGGAGCTGTTGTGGACCGGCGAATGGCGCACCGATGCGCACCTCCCGTGTGCGCCGCTGCCCGCGCAGGTGACCGACGTCCTCCGACAGCTGCCGACCGACACGAACGCGATGGATGCGCTGCGGACCGCGATCTCGGCCTGGGGCGCCGTGAGCGGCACGTTGTGGCCGCCATCGGTTGAGCAGGCACGGGCGATCACCGCGATCGCGCCCTCGGCCCTCGCCGCCTTCGCCCGGCTGCGCGAGGGACTGGAGCCGATCGATCCCGACCCGGAGCTGGGCCTCGCGGCCGGCTTCCTGTACCAGCTGCGCGGCGAGCGACCTGACGATGCCGCGGCTCGCGCACTCGACGCGTACTTCGTGGTCGGCGCCGAGCATGGCTTCAATGCCTCGACGTTCACGGCCCGCGTGATCGTCAGCACGCACTCGGACATCGCGTCCGCCGTTGCCGGCGCCATCGGTGCCCTCAAGGGGCCATGGCACGGTGGCGCACCGTCCGAAGTCGTCGACCAGCTGCATCAGATCGGGTCCGTCGAACAGGCCGAACCGTGGATCCGCGCGACGCTGGCGCGGGGCGAGCGACTGATGGGGTTCGGCCACCGCGTGTACCGCGCATACGACCCGCGTGCCGCTGCGTTGCGTTCCGTGGCCGAAGGCCTGGCGTCGGTCTCCGACTGGCTCGCGAGAGCCGTCGCCATCGAGGAGGTGGCGCTCCGCGTCCTGGCCGAGTGGAAGCCGGACTATCCGATCAAGACCAACGTCGAGTACTACGCGGCCGCCGTGCTGCAGGGCGTCGGTCTGCCGCCGAACCTCTTCCCCGCGACCTTCGCCCTCGCGCGCCACGCGGGCTGGACGGCGCACTGCCTGGAACAGGCCGAGGCGAACGTCCTCATCCGTCCCGACGTGCGCTACGTCGGACCGGCCGAGCGACATCTTCCTCAGACGGCGTGATTCGTCGGCCGCCGACATCGGCCGCCGCCCACGTCTGCGCTGGACTCAGGGATTCGCATCGCTGAGGCGTTGCTCGAGGAGGCGCCGCTCGGCGGGATTGTCGGTCAGCGAGAGCGCGCGTTCGTCGGCGGCCCGCGCCTCGTCGCTCCGCCCCAGTCGTCGCAGCATCTCGGCGCGGGCGGCATGGTAGAGGTGGTAGCCATGAAGCCGATCCGCCAGCGGCGCAAGCGCCTCCAATGCGGCCGATGGACCGTCGCGCTCCGCGACCGCGAGCGCGCGGTTCAGCGCGACGACCGGTGTCGGCTCGCTGTGCATGAGCGTGTCGTACAGCGCCACGATCGCGGGCCATGGCGTCTCCGCCCAGCTGGCCGCGCAGGCGTGGGCGGCGAGGATGGCCGCCTGGAGCTGGTAGCTGCCGGGGCGGCCCATGCGCTCCGCGCGTTCGAGCAGCGCGACGCCATCGGCGATGCGCTCGTGGTCCCAGCGGGCGCGGTCCTGGTCCGGCAGCAGGATGAGCGAGCCGTCGCCAGCGAAGCGCGCGTCGGCGCGGGCGAGGTGCAGCCGCGTGAGCGCAAGCAGGCCGAGCACCTCGGGCTCGTCCGGCATGAGCCGCGCGAGCAGCGAGGTCAGCCATTCGGCGTCGCGCGCCAGCTCTCGTCGCTCGGGACGGTCGCCGGCGGACGCGAGGTATCCCTCGTTGAAAACGAGGTACAGGACGGCGAGCACCTCGCCCAGGCGTGCGGGGAGCTCCGAGCCGTCGGGGACGCGGTAGGGGATGCGCGCGTCGCGGATCTTGCGCTTGGCGCGCACGAGGCGCTGCGCGATCGTCGCGTCGGGCACGAGGAAGGCGCGGGCGATCTCGGCGGTCTGGAGGCCGCCGATCGTGCGCAGCGTGAGTGCGATCTGCGCCTCGCGGTTCAGGGCCGGGTGGCAGCAGGTGAAGAGGAGCCGCAGGCGGTCATCGGCCCCCATGGGTCCTCCTGTCTCGATGCGCGAACCCATCTCCGATGCTTCGCGCGTCAGCTGCTCCATCCGCTCGCGATAACGCGCGTGGCGCCGCAGCCGGTCGACTGCCTTGCGGCGCGCCGCCGTCATCAGCCAGGCGCCGGGGTTGTCCGGGATGCCGTCCGTGGTCCAGTGCTCGAGGGCGGCGATGGCGGCGTCCTGCACCAGCTCCTCGGCCACGTCCCAGTCGCCGAGGATGCGCACGAGCGCCGCGGTCAGGCGCCCGCGCTCGTCACGCAGGACGTTGGCAAGGCGCTCGTCGACGAGCGTGCGATCAGCCACGCTCCATGATCGGGCGCACCTCGAGGACGTCGGGGGCCGGCCAGGACGACGCGACGGCGAGCGCGGCGTCGAGATCCGCAACGTCGAGGATCGCGTAGCCGCCGACCATCTCCTTGCCCTCGATGAACGGGCCGTCGGTGATCGTTGGCCGGCCCTCCCGGTCGAGGCGGACCGTCGTCGCGGTCGCTGCCGGCTGGAGCTGGTGGCCGTCGACGATTCGTCCCGCCGCGACCTCCTCGCCCCACCAGGCGCCGATGCGCCCGTACAGCGCGTCCTGCTCCTCCTGCGAGAGGTGCGCCCATCCGTCCTCGTTGCCGCCGATGAGCATCATGTACTTCATTGGTGCGTTCCCTTCATGGTGCACGTGTCTGCACCGATGACGACGATCGGCGCGAGGGCCGATCGACAGCGGTACCGATTGTGCACGTCGTCCGGCATGGATGACGAGCGTTCCACCGATCGGCTGGGCGGGCTCGAGGGCGCCGATGCTTCCGCGCTGGGCGCCGAGCCGCCGCCGGAGTCTGCGCCCGAAGCGGCTCAGGTCGACGACGAGGAGAACCTCGTGCCGGGCGCGACCTTCGGGCTGCACCCCGCCACCGCGGACAAGCCGTGGTTCACGTCCCTCGCCGCGGAGAGCGACCAGGCCGGTGTCGCGAACGAGTCGCCCG
>JAICRD010000081.1 GCA_025937535.1 Chloroflexota bacterium
ATGCGCGGGCATGGGCTGCTCCAGGAGCTGGAGCGGCGCCACGTCGCCGATAACCCGCGCATCTTCGAGCCGGTGGTCAAGGAGTGGTGGCAGCCGTCGCGCGTCGACGACCTGCCGTTCGTCATGCACCGCGCCTGGAACGCGATGACCACCGGTCGCCCCGGACCGATCCTGCTCGACATCCCGATGGACGTCCAGGCCGAGGCTGCCGACGTCGAGCTGCGGGATCCACCCGCCGTGACCCGCCCGCGACCGGACCGCGACATGGTCGAGCGCGCCGCTCGACTGCTTGCCGGCGCGAAGCGGCCGGTGATCGTGGCCGGCGGCGGGGTGATCAGTGCTGCGGCGACGGGCGAGCTACGCGCCCTGGCCGAGCGCCTCGGCGCGCCGGTGGTGACGACCTGGAACGGCAAGGGCGCCATCGACGAGACGCATCCGCTGGCGGGCCAGACCATCGGCGACACCGGCTCCACCATCGGCAACGCACTGGCCGCATCGGCGGATGTGCTGCTCTCCGTGGGGTGCCGGTTCGTCGACTGGTCGGCCTCCTCGTGGCGTAAGGGCGTCACGTTCGCGATCCCGCCCACGAAGCTCATCCAGCTCGAGATCGACGAGCGCGAGATCGGCAAGAACTACCCGGTCGAGGTGCCCCTGGTGGCCGATGCGCGCGCCGGCCTGCGCGACCTGCTCGACGCGCTCGGCACGGGGGAGGCGGCAACTGCGTACGGCGAGGAGATCGATCGCCTCCGTGCGGCGTGGACCGATCAGGTCGAGGTGAAATCGGGCTCGGACGCCGTACCGATGACGATGGCCCGTGCGGTGCGCGAGGTGCAGGCCGCGACCCGGCCTGACGCCATCGTGGTGACCGGCGCCGGGCTGCCGCAGGGCATGGTCAAGCAGCGCTGGGTGACGCGCGAGCCGCGGACCCACATCACCTCGGGCGGCTTTTCCACCATGGGCTTCACGCTGCCCGCGGCCATCGGCGCACAGCTGGCGCGCCCGGATGCCCAGGTGCTGGCGGTCTGCGGCGACGGCGACTTCCTCCAGACCATGCAGGAGCTCTCGACCGCGGCCATCCTCGGCGTCCCGGTCTGCACGGTCGTGCTCGACAACTCGGGCTGGATCAGCATCAAGGGCGGCCAGGAGGCGCACTTCGGCCGCAGCACCGTCACCGACTTCATGCGGGATGGCCAGCCGTACTCGCCGGACTTCGAGGCCATCGGCCGCGCCTTCGGCATCCATGCCGAGCGTGCGACGGAGCCGTCGGAGGTGCGAGCCGCCGTGGAGCGAGCGCTCGCGTCCGGCGGCCCGTCGCTGGTCCACGTCCCGGTCGATCGCGACCTGGCGGTCGCCGGTCCCGACAAGACCGGCTGGTGGGACGTGCCGGTGCCCGAGGGCAGGCCCGCCTATGACGACCAGCTGGCCGGTCGAGCGGAGGAGCAGCACCGATGAGCCTGGATCGCGCGCCGATCGGCTGCGTACCGATCGTCTGGAACAACGCCGACATGTTCGACCTGGCACCGGAGACGGCCGGCGCGACCGTCATGGACGAGATCGCGCGGATGGGCTACCAGGGCGTTCAGTTCGGCCGCGGCTTCCCCGAGGGGGAGGTGCTGGCGAGTGAGCTCGCGGCGCGCGGGCTGCGCTTCGCGGAGCTGTACTCGGCGCTCGAGGCCGGACCCGATGGACTGGACCGCCGCGCAGAGGACGTCGCGCGGCGCGACCTGGCCCGGCTGGTGGCCGCCGGCGGCGAGGTTCTGGTGGTCGCCGTCCACGGTGGCGGCGTGCGCGACCGATGGAGCGGCCGCGTTTCGGATGGTGCGCCACGCTGGCCGGATGGTGCCTTCGACGACCTCGTCGACGTGCTCCGCACGCTGGTCGATCTCGCACCGGACGGCGTGCGGGTCGCCTTCCATCCGCACACCGCCACCTGGATCGAGGCGCCGGACGAGGTCGAGGCGCTGGCCGACCGCCTCCCGGCCAGCGGCGCCGGCCTGTGCCTGGACGTCGGGCACTACCTGGTCGGCGGGGGCGATCCGGTCGAGGCGATCGGCCGCTATCGCGATCTCATCACCCATGTCCACCTCAAGGACGTCGGCGGCGACGTCCTCCAACGCCTCCGGGCGGGCGAGATCGACGGCTTCGGCGCCGCGGTCCGCGAGCGGATCTTCACCGAGCCGGGCAACGGCCTGCTGGACCTCCCCGGCGTGCTGCGCGCGCTCGACCGCATCGGCTACGAGCGCTGGCTCATGGTGGAGCAGGACAGCTCGTGGCTGCCGCCGGCGGAGGCCGCCATGGTCGGGCGGCGGGTGGTCGAGTTCGCGCGGCGCAGCGTGCTGGCGGAGCGCGTCGGGTGAGGGTCGTCGTCATCGGCGCCGGGGGCATCGGCAGCCTGCACGCGTCGCTGTTGACCGACATGGACGGCGTTGACGAGGTGCTGGTGGTCGACACCGATGCCGCCCGCGCCAGCACGGTCGCCGCTCGCACGGGGGCTCATGCCGCTCGCTTGGACCAGGCGATCAAGGAGGCCGACGCGGTCGTCGTCGCGACGCCTCCCGAGTTCCACGCGCAGGCGGTGCTCCCTGCCCTGGCGGCGGGCCGATCGGTCCTGTGCGAGAAGCCGCTGAGCGACAGCCTCGAGGAGTCGGTGCGAATGGCGGCGGTCGGCGGGCACCTGGAGGTCGGCTTTCAGCGCCGTCACGAAGCGGCCATGGTCGCCGCTCGGGACGCCTCGCTGGGCGCCCGAATCCACCTGGTCCACATGACCGCCCTCGACCCGGTCAGTCCGCCGCGCGCGCCGGAGTCGTGGCCGGCCGGTGAGGCGGCCCCGGTCTTCCTCCATTCTTCGGTCCACGACTTCGACTTCGTCCGCTGGCTGACCGGCCAGGAGGTGGTCGAGGTCACCGCCGATGGCAGCCGCCGAGACGAGTCCCGGCCCGACGACCCGCGCGGCATCGAGTCGGCCGTGGTGCTGATGCGGCTGTCGGGCGGTGCGCTGGCGAGTCTCGACGCGAGCTGGCTGCATCCGGGTGGCTACGACATCCGAGCCGAGATCGTCACCGATCGGGAGGCATTGACCATGGGCCTGTCGACGCGGACGCCGGCGCGGCACCTGGACTGGGCGATCGAGGACGGTGGCGCGGCGT
Organism: Chloroflexota bacterium; assembly: GCA_025937535.1. Classification (GTDB taxonomy): domain Bacteria; phylum Chloroflexota; class Limnocylindria; order QHBO01; family QHBO01; genus JACDBZ01. The sequence continues at coordinate 3,147 of JAICRD010000081.1, forward strand.
GGGCGGGCTATCTCGACCGCTTCGGACCCGCGTACCGCGCCGAGCTGGTCGCCTTCCTGGCAGCGGCTCGCGGCGAAACCAAGCCTGCCACGACCGGGCGCGACGGCGTCGAGGCGCTGCGGATCGCGATCGCCGCCACGCGCTCCTTCGTCGAGCGCCGGACGGTGCGGCTCGACGAGGTCGGCGCGGCCGTCGGATGAGCGTCGCGCGACCGACCATCGTCGACGTGGCGGCGCGCTCGGGAGTGTCGATTGCCACGGTGAGCCGGGTGCTGTCCGGGAACCGGCCGGCCAGCGAGGCGACCAGGGCACGCGTGCTGGCGGCGGCCGAGGCGCTCGACTACCGCCCGTCCGGCGTGGCGCGCGCGCTGAAGCTGCAGTCGACGCGAACCATCGGCCTGGTGGTGACCGATATCGAGAACCCCTTCTTCCCGCAGCTCGTGAGCGCCATCGAGGCCGAGGCAACGGCGCGCGGCTACGGCCTGCTGCTGTGCAACACGACCGACGACGAGGCCCGTGAGCTGGCCGCCCTGCGCCTGCTCGTCGAGCAGCGGGTCGACGGGATCATGCTCGCCTCATCGCGCGCCATGCGGCGGCACGCGGGGCTGCTGCGTTCGCTCGGCCTCCCGGTCGTGCTCGTGAACTCGCGCGGCGTTGCCGGCCTGCCGTCCGTCGACACCGCCTCGCGGCGCGGGGCGCGGTTGGCGACCGACCACCTCATCGGCCTGGGCCACCGGCGGCTGGCGCATGTCACCGCCCCGCGGTCGAATGTCGCGGCCGGCGAACGCCTGTCGGGCGTCAGGGATGCTGTGCGCGCGGCTGACGTGGACCTGCACGTGGTCGAGGGCGATGGCCGCGTCGAGGGTGGCGCTCGCGCCGTTGCATCGGTCCCGGCGAACGTCACCGGGATCGTCTGCTACAACGACCTGACCGCCATCGGCGTCATGCGCGGACTGCGATCCGCCGGCCGGCGCGTGCCGGAGGATGTGTCGATCATCGGCTTCGACGACATCGAGATGGCGGCCTGGACCGACCCACCGCTGACGACCGTTCGCCAACCGACGGATGCCATGGGCCGCTGGGCGGTCGAGCGACTGCTTGGCGGCGGCCACGACGATCGCCTTCACCTCGAGCCCGAGCTGGTGACCCGTGGCTCGACGGCTCGAGCTAGTCGGTGAGCGCGGTGCTCCAGATCATGGCGTGCGCCTCGATACCGGTCTCGAGGGTCCCCTCCTGCGTGGCACCGAACGCCAGCAGCGCGCCATCATCCGCGAATCCGGAGTGGAAGTACGTGCCCGGCAGCGGCTCGCCGAAGGGCGCCCAACCGATGCCGTCCTGGCTGATCCACGCCGTCCCCGCCATGGCCTCGCTGGCACCGACGGCGACGACGCCGCTGGACGTGTGGACGAGGTTGCGCGGGTAGGCTTCGTCGATGCCCGGCGCCTCGGCGATCGCCCACTCGACACCGTCGGTCGACGTCCAGAAGCGGCCGCCCTGGCTCGTGAACGAGCTGCCGACCATGACCAGTGTCCCGTCGATCTCGGTGACGTCCGTGCCCTCGAACAGCTCGTAGCCCTCGGGATCGGGCGACAGCGTCCACTGGGTGCCGTCCGTCGAGGTCCAGACGGCCGCCGATGGATCCGGATCTCGCCGCCACCCGACGGCCACCAGGCCCGGGCCGCCCTCTGCGATCGACCACAGGAAGGCGTGCTCGATGTCGCCGCCGGCGCGCTCCCAGGTCTCTCCGTCGGTCGAGCGCCAGACGGCGGCTGCGTCGGCTCCCGGCACACCGCCGACCGCGTACAGCCCGTCATCGGTGGCAATGACGTCGATCAGCTGGCCGACCATCGGCTCGGCGGTCTCGACCTTGCGCCAGCTGACGCCGTCCTCGCTGAGGTAGACCGCCGCCTCCTCCGTCTCGATGTCGATGGTGTTGCCGCGCCCAACGCCGACGAGCATGCCCTCGTACTCGACCACGCTGGCGATGCCGACCGATTCGAAGCCGTCAGGCGTGACGTCAGTCCACGTGCGGCCATCGGCCGAGACCCACACGAGCGTGCCGAAGGCGCCGTCGGACGATATGGCGACCAGGCCGTCACGGCCCCTGACGATGGCCGCAACACCGCTCGCGTTGGCGGTCTGGGGTACCGATGCCGCCTCCCAGCCGACCACGACCGGCTCGCTCGGCGCCGGCGACGGAGTCTCCCCAACCGATGGCTTCGGAGAGGCCGATGGGCTGGCCGGAGTCGACGGCGCAGCCGATGGTGAAGGCGCCTGTGCGCTGCAGGCGGCGAGGACGACCGAAACGACGGCCAGGAGGGCAAGGAGAAGCCGGTTCATGAGCGCAGGATGCATGATGGGTGGAGCGGTCGCATCGGCTGGCACGCCGGTGCGGGCGTCCGGCAAGCGACGTATCGGCGGAGCGTTTGCTGCGGTTCTCGTGGGGCGGGAGTAACGGCCAGTCAATGGCTGAATTTTCGTGGGGCGAGAGGTGTGGCCAAGCGGGTAGCTTCTTGTTTGGCTGGAGCTGCCGTGGGACGAGAAATCGGCCAGTCAGAGTCCGCTAGTCCCATGGGGCGAGATCGCCTGGCGACACCTCGAGCGCCCGCGATCACCGAGCCTGTTGGCGGGCGGCAGCGATGACCCGTTCCATGTGGGCGATGATCGGGCTGGATTCGCCAAGGACCCCGGCACCCGCGGTGCGCGACATCTCGTACCACCGCTCACCCTCCTCGCGTCCGCGCGCCAGGAGAAACTCGGCGAGCGCCAGGTATTTGTCGACAGCGGCAATGCGGAACTGCGTTCGCTCGATGATCTCGACTCCCTCGCGTAGCAGGCCCTCGGCCTCATCATCACGGCCCTGCGCAGCTCGAACGCGACCCAGCATCGTCGCTGTCGACGCGATGGTCGCCCAATCCTCCGGTTCGACGATGTCGCGCGCCCGCACGGCGTACTCCTCGGCCGCATCGAGGTTGCCGGCAGCCAGCGACGCATCGGCGAGGCTGCGATACGCCTCCGGCAGGCGACCGCCGTGCGAGATCTCTTCGAGAAGAGAGGCCTGGCGCTGGAAGTACGACATCGCGCGCGCGGGGTCGCCGTCGAGCAGCGCGGCGCTGCCGAGGGAGTCGAGGGTGCCCTCCACGTCATCATGTGCTCCAGCCTCGGTAAGCACCTCGAGAGCCTTCTCCCACAGCCGGATGCCCTCGGCGCCATCGATTCCGCGGAAGTACAGCATTCGACCGTCCTCCAGCCAGATCCGCGCCTGCACGAGACGGCTCGTACCCCCGGCGATCGCATGAATCCGATCGAGCGTCACGTTCGCCCGTTCGAAATCGCCGGCGTTGATCGCCGCCCCGACGATACGGAGCAGCGCGGTCGCCTCGCGGCCGGCGTCCCCGATTTCGCGCGCCAGGGCCGCGGCCTTCTCCCAGCGGGTGATGGCGAGCTCGAGGTCGCCGTACCACCAGCCCTCCCAAGCCAGGTTGAAATCGACGTCGAACTGGTGCGCTCCGTCGCCCGCTTCCTCGAGCTCCGCATGCGCCTCTTCGAGGATGCGGACCGCGTCGTGCGGGTCCGCAGAGCTCCCGGGGCCGATCCAGCTGTCCAAGCCGATCGCGAGCAGCGCCTGGCCCCGCAGGTCCTTCCGTCCGAGCCGGGCGGCCCGCGCCTCGAGGCGATCGGCAACGGGGCGTGCTTTGCCCAGCTCGCCCCGCGTCACCAGGCACTCGACGATCATCGCCTCGAGCTCGCCGGTGATCGCGTCATCGGCTGGGCCCAGTGCCAGCGCTCGCTCCGCAAAGCCCTCCGACGCCCTGAAGTCGTGGCGTGCGAGGGCCTTGCGTGCGGCGTGTGACAGTGCCGCCACCGCACGGTCGCGAATGCCGGGATCGCTGCGTCCGAGGAGCTCCCGCTGCAGCAGCGCGGCCTGCTCGAGGTGGAACGCCTCGATCTCCACGAACTCGTCGCGGCGGTCTCCTGCCTGCCGAGCCAGCCAATCGATCACGGCGAGGTGCAGCTCGGCGCGCCGGGCCTTGGGCAGCGTCGCATACGCGACGTCGCGGATGAGGATGTGCTTGAACCGATAGCTCGCCGGAGTTCCGGGCTCGATCGTCAGGAGGTCGCGGAGGACCGCGTCATCGAGGTGGCGGTTCGCGGTCTCATCGGTCAGACCGGCCACGGCGTCGCGCTGGAACACTCGGCCGATGACGGCGCCAGCCTGCAGCACCACCAGCGCCTCCCGCGGGAGCGCATCCAGGCGGCTCCGGATCAGCGCCTCGATCGAGTCGGGCACGCCGACCTCCTCGATCCCCGTGCCCGCCACCCAGCGACCATCACGGTGGGTGATCGCGCCTCGGTCGATGAGCATCCGGATCGTCTCCTCGACGAAGAGCGGGTTGCCCTCGGCGCGGTCGAGGATCCGCTCGCGCAGCCCGACGGGCAGACCTTCCACGTGAAGCAAATCGCCGATGAGCGCCGTGGCCTCGTCGCGGGTGAGCGGCTCCAGCGAGATGCGGGATGCCTCCATCCGTCCGGCACCCCACGCGGGGCGGGTGTCGAGCAGGTCCGGCCGCGCCAGGCACGCAATCAGGACGGGCACGTCGCGCAACCAGGTGGCCATGTGCTCCAGCATGTCGAGCAGCGGTGGCTCGGCCCAGTGGATGTCCTCCACGATCAGGAGCAGTGGCCGCTGCGCCGCATGCGACTCCACCATCCGGCGAACGGCCCAGGTGATCTCCTCGTCGATCGCCTCACCGGACACCGGCGCCTCACTGACCAGGCCGATGGCGAACGCGAGCCGGTCGGCAACGGCGTCATCCGGCGCGACCGAGCGCAGCCGCTCGGCGGCGGCCCGGGCGTCCAGCTCGGGACCGATGCCGGCGAGGTCGCGCAGGATCTCGGCGATCGGCCAGTACGTGATGCCATCCCCGTACGGGAGGCAGCGCCCGCGAAGGACGCGCGTGCCGTCGCTGGCGAGCGCGGCCGCGGCCTCGCGCACGAGCCGGCTCTTGCCGACACCCGGAACGCCGAGCACGGTGAAGAGGATCGCCTTGCGCTCGGTGCGCGTGCGGCGAGCGGCGTCGAGCAAGAGCGCCATCTCCTCGTCGCGGCCGGTCAGCGGCGCGTTCAATCCCTCGATGCCACGCGCCGCGCCGATCTCGGCGATCGCCTCGATGACGCGCCACGCGGGCGTCGCATCGGCCTTGCCCGAGAGCTCCCACTCGCCGGCCGACTCGAAGCGGAAGGCCCGCGACGTGGCGCCGTGGACCATCGGCCCGACCACGATCTCTCCACGCTGCGCCCGTTGCTCCAGGCGCGCCGCGACGTTCAGCGGGTCGCCGGTCGCCATCGTCGCGCCGCCGAAGGGATCGCCGACCACCACCTCGCCGGCCTCGATGCCGATGCGGAGGCCCATCTCGATCCCGTGGCTCGACAACGTGTCGGCCGCGATCTCCTCCAGGGCGTCCCGGATGGCAAGCGCAGCGCGCACCGCGCGTTCCGGGTCGTCCTCGTGCGCCGCCTGGAGGCCGAACAGGGCGAGCACGGCGTCGCCGGCGAATTTCTCGACGCTCCCACCGCGAGCGCGAATCTCCTCGCTGGCCCGCTCGAAGAAGCGCCCGACGATGCCGCGGACGACCTCCGGATCGAGGCGTTCGCCCATCGCCGTCGAGGCCGCCAGATCGGCGAACAGCGCGGTGACGTGGCGGCGCTGCTCGACGGCGACGCGCGCGACGAGCGAGTGCCCGCAGGCCGAGCAGAAGCGTGCCTGCTCGGCATTGTCGGCGCCACAGCTCGGGCA
>JAICRD010000038.1 GCA_025937535.1 Chloroflexota bacterium
GACGTCTTGATGAAGTCGGCACCGGCGGCCATGGCGAGGACCGATGCCCGCCGGATGTTGTCGTACGTCTCCAGCTCGCCGGTCTCCAGGATGACCTTGAGGTGGGCGTCGGCGCAGGCGTCCTTGACCGCGACGATCTCGTCGTAGACCGCCGCGTACTCCCCAGCCAGGAACGCGCCGCGGTCGATCACCATGTCGATCTCGTCGGCCCCCATCTCGACGGCGCTGCGCACGTCGGCGAGCTTGACCTCGAGCGGCGCCTGGCCGGATGGAAAGTAGGTCGCAACCGATGCGATCTTCACGCCCGAGCCCTTCAGCGCCTCGACGGCGGTGGGGATCATGTTCGGGTAGACGCACAGCGCGGCGACCGATGGGATCGACGGGTCGGTCGGGTCCGGGCGGCGCGCCTTGCCGGCCAGCGCACGGACCTTCCCCGGGGTGTCCTTCCCCTCGAGCGTGGTCAGGTCCATCATCCGAATGGCCATGTCGAGCGCCCACAGCTTGGCGTCCTTCTTGATCGAGCGCTTGGCGAGCGATGCTGCTCGCTCCTCCACACCGACGGCGTCGACCGGCCAGACACGGCCCAGGAGGCTGCCGAGGTGCTGGTGGCGCCCGGTCGTCAGGTCGCCGCGCCGATCGGCGCGAGCCGGGGTCGTGGTGGTCATAGGACCTCGATTGTAGCGCTGGAAGCCCCTGCTACCCTTCGAGGCCGATGGCCGCCGAACCGATCGTCTACTGTCTGACTCGCGATCATGACCTCGCCGCGGCGATCGACGAGCGGCTGCACGGGGCCATCGCCTTCTTCTTCAACGACGCGGGCCGGCTCGAGCAGGCGGTCGTGCTTCGCGCGCCGAACGTGGTGCTGGTGGATACGGGGGCCGTGCGCGCGGAGTATGGCGATGCCGGATTGGGTCCCATCTTCGAGGAGATCCGGCGTCGCGCGCCGGGCACTCGCCTCGCCGTCAAGCCGACGCGCGGCGTCGAGCACCTCGTCGCCGCCGAGGCGGGACCCGATGTCGAGATCGCCTCGTCCGAGCTCCATGCCTGCGCGGAGGCCATCGCCGAGGCATGCCAGGCGGTCACTCGCCCGCGATGAGCGCCTGCGGAAAGGTGCAGGCGTCCTCGCCACCCTCGTCGACCACGGGCGGCGCCGCTGGGATGACACCGGCTCGATCGAGCGGCCAGTAGCGCAGCATTACGCGCCAACGAACCCGATCTGCGCGGATCGCGCCGAAGGTCCGCGCATCGGTGCTCGCGACGGGGTTGTCACCTCGCACGGTCACACCAAAGGCGTCGATGCTCACGACGCGCTTGACCAGCTCGCGGCCTTCGTCCCGGGGATCCGGGGCGAGGACGACGTCGCCGACCCGCGGGCCAAGCCGGGCCACCAGGAGCCGGTCGCCGGAGAGCAGCGTGGGGGCCATGGAGCGCCCACGGACCTCGACGGCGTCCAGCCAACGGTGTGCCGCGATCAGCCCGCCGAGCAGCAGGAGGGGCCCGATCAGGCCCCCCGGTCGCATCGGTCGCTCAGCTCGGGCGGCCGTTGACGCGCGTCTTCTCGAGGCCGCCGGTCGCCTTCCACATCTCGTCGATGGTGTCGATCATGCCCAGCAGCTCCTTCGCTGCGCCGGCGTCCAGCGACTGCTTGACCTTCGAGGCCTGCTTGGTGGCCTTCCAGAAGGTCTCGTGCAGGTTCGGGTACTTCTCGAGGTGCTCCGGCTTGAAGTAGTCGTGCCACAGGACGTCGAGGTGGTGCTTCACGAGCTCGGCGCGCTCCTCCTTGACGTGGATGCATCGGGCGCGGAAGAGCTTGTCGTCGCTGGCGTCGTGCTTCTCGATGATGCGGAGGCAGGATTCGGCCTCGATCCGGGCCTGCTCGGGGTCGTAGATGCCGCATGGGATGTCGCAGTGCGCATCCACGATGCGGGCGGGGCGGAAGAATGAGCGCAGGGTGAGCATCGGTCTCCTCTCGGTGACGAATCGCTTGCTTGGCTCGGGCCTTCATCTTAGGCCGGTTGCAAGCGATGGGCCGATCGGGCGCCTAGGACCCCATGACGATGCCGCCGTCGACGCCCAGCACCTGGCCGGTGACGTAGCGCGCTTCGTCGGAAGCGAAGTAGACGGCTGCCGCGGCGACGTCCTCGACGCTTCCGACGTAGCCGAGGGGCGTCAGCGCCTTGAGCGCCTCGGTGGCGGCCTCGGGCAGATCGGCGGTGAGATCGGTCTCGATCAGGCCCGGCGCGATGGCGTTGCAGGTGATGCCGCGGCTGGCGAGCTCGCGCGCGGTCGTCTTGGTGAGCCCGATGAGGCCGGCCTTGGCGGCCGCGTAATTGGCCTGGCCTGCGTTGCCCATGCGGCCGGCGGCACTCGACATGTTGATGATCCGCCCGGATCGCGCCTTCAGCATCGGCCGCGCGATCGCGCGCGTCATCCAGAACGGGCCGGACAGGTTCGTGCTGATGACCGCGTCCCACTCCTCGCCATCCATGCGCATGAGCAGGTTGTCGCGCGTGATCCCGGCGTTGTTGACGAGGATGTCGACGGAGCCGAGCCCGTCGAGAGCCTCCTTGACGATCGCCTCGCACGCCTCACGGCCGGCGCTCGTATCGCCCTGGATCGTCACGGCCCGCCGCCCGCCGCTGGTGATCTGCTGCGCCACCTCGTCGGCCGCCTCCGCGTTGCCGCGGTAGTTGACCGCGACGTCGGCACCCTGCCCCGCGAGCGCCAGGGCGATCGCCCGGCCGAGCCCCCGGCTGCCGCCGGTGACGAGCGCGGTCTTGCCGGTCAGGTCGAACATCAGACGGCCGCGTCGGCCAGCGTGCGCTGCGGCTCGCCCAGGCGCGTTTGCGATCCGGGAGCCAGCAGCGCCCGCGACGGGTCTGCGGTCCATTCGATGACCGCGCCGCCGGCCGTGTAGCCCGCGCCGAACGCGACCATCAGGATCCGATCGCCCGGCTTCACGCGATCGCTGGCGATGGCTTCCACCAGCGCCATCGGCACCGATGCTGCCGACGTGTTGCCGTACTTCTCGATGTTCACGAAGGTCTTCTCGTCCGGGATGCCGAACTGCTTCTGCACCGAGTGGATGATCCGCAGGTTCGCCTGGTGGAAGACGAACTGGTCGACGTCGTCGACCGTCATGCCGGCGCTGCGCAGCGCCGCGAGGGCCGACTCCCCCATCTGCCGGGTCGCGTACTTGTAGACCTCGCTGCCGAGCATCTTGATGGTGTGCTGGCGCGCATCGACGGTCGCATGCGAGGCCGGGTTGATGGAGCCGCCGGCCGGAACGATGATCGCCTCGCAGCCGCCACCGTCGCTGAACAGGTCGAAGCCAAGCATGCCGCCGGGCTGGTCCGATGCCTGCAGCAGGACCGCTCCCGCGCCGTCGCCGAAGAGCACGCACGTGCTCCGGTCGCTCCAGTCGAGGAACCGGCTCAGGATCTCGACGCCGATCACGAGGACGTTGCGGTACATCCCGCTCCGCACAAAGCTCGTGCCGGAGGCGAGCCCGTACAGGAAGCCGGAGCACGCCGCCTGCAGGTCGAAGCCCGCGGCGCGCGTGGCCCCGAGCTCGCTGGCAACGAGCACGCTGGTCGCCGGCAACGGGTAGTCCGGCGTGCAGGTCGCCACGATGACCAGGTCGAGCTCCGCCGGATCGAGGCCCGCGACGGCCAGGGCGTCTCGCGCGGCGTTGACGCTCAGCATGGTGGTCGTCTCGTCGTCGGCCGCGATGCGCCGCTCCCGGATGCCCGTCCGCGTGACGATCCACTCGTCGTTGGTGTCGACCAGCTTGGCGAGGTCGTCGTTGGTCATGACGTGCGACGGTGCGTACATCCCCCAACCGGTGATCAGTGCATTCGTGGTCATCGTGGCGCTCCTTCGGCTCCGGTCATCGGGGGTCGATCTCCAGCAGCGGCTGCTTGCGCTTGACCAGCGTTCCGTTCTCGACGAGCACGCGGCTGATCCGGCCGGAGGTATCGGATTTGATCTCGTTGAACAGCTTCATTGCCTCGATGAGGCCGATGACCTGGCCCGCAGCGACCTCGTCCCCCTCGTTGACGTACGGCCGCGCGCCGGGCGACGGCGACGGATACCAGATGCCGGTCAGCGGGGCGCTGACGAAGCGCATTCCCGGCGCGGGCGCGCCATAGGGGGTCAGCGACTCGGCGGGGGCCGGAGCCGGCGCTGGCGCGACAGGCGTCGGCGCCGCCTCTGCCATCGCGGCCGGCTGGCGTGGCCTGGCCAGGCGAACGTGCAGGTCGCCGATCGACAGCTCGAGCTCGTCCAGCCCGGCACCCTCGAACGCCGGCGCCAGGAGGTCGACCGCGGCCAGGACCGGGTCCTGCGGATCGGTCATGCGCCGTCGTACCGGCGGAACACGAGCGTGGCGTTGTGCCCGCCGAAGCCGAAGCTGTTGCTCATCCCCACCCCGACCTCGACCTGGCGCGCCTCGTTCGGCACGTAGTCGAGGTCGCAATCCGGATCCGGGTGCTCCTGGTTGATGGTGGGCGGCACGATGCCCGTCTTGATGGCCTGGATGGTGGCGATCGCCTCGACCCCGCCACCCGCGCCCATCAGGTGCCCGGTCATCGACTTCGTGCTGCTGACCGGGACGCGATAGGCCTGCTCGCCGAACAGCGTCTTGATGGCGGCCGTCTCGGATCGGTCGTTCGGCGGCGTCGACGTGCCGTGGGCGTTGATGTAGTCGATGTCGTCCGTGGTCAGCCCGGCATCGGCGACGGCCACGCGCATGCTCTCGACCGCGCCGCGGCCGCCGGGCGCGGGCAGCGTGATGTGCGATGCGTCGTCGGTCGCACCGTAGCCGACGAGCTCGGCGTGGATCGTCGCGCCACGGGCGCGCGCATGGTCGAGCGACTCGAGCACCAGGATGCCCGCGCCGTCGCCCATGACGAATCCATCACGCTCCGCGTCGAAGGGGCGGGAGGCCTTCTGCGGCTCCTCGTTGCACTTCGTCGACAGGGCGCGCATGGCGCTGAAGGCGGCGACCGGGATCTCGCCGATGCCCGCCTCGGCGCCCCCGGCGATCATGACGTCCGCCTCACCGCGGCGGATGATGTTGAGCGAGTCGCCGATGGCGTGGTTGCTGCTCGAGCACGCGCTCACGGTCGCGTAGTTCGGCCCGCGAGCGTTGGCGTAGATGGCCACGTAGCCCGCGGCCATGTCCGGGATCATGGCGGTCACCAGGAACGGGCCGATGCGCTCGATGCCGTACTCGACCGCCTCGGTGACGTCGCGGATCATGGTGTTGATGCCACCGATGCCCGAGCCGATGATGCAGCCGGTTCGCCAGGCCAGCGCGTCGTCCTCGATCGGGTTCGGCAGGCCGGCGTCGCGCATCGCCTCGGCCACGGCCGCCCAGGCGAAGTGCACGTAGCGGTCGTTCCGGCGGACCTCCTTCTTGGGCATGACCGTGTCCGCGTCGAAGCCCTTGACCTCTCCGGCCACCTTGGCCGCGGTCTTGACCGGGTCGAAGAGGGTGATCCGGTCGATGCCGCTGCGCCCGTTGATGAGGGAGTCCCACAACGCCGGGACGTCGTTGCCGACCGGCGTGATGGCGCCCATGCCGGTCACGACCACGCGGTGCTCACCGTCACGCATCAGCGCTGCCTCCTCCCATTTCCTGGTCGCGCGGGATGATGATGCTCAGGGTCGCCTCGACGGCAATCTCGCCGTCGACGCTGGCAACGGCCTTGACGCGGCCGAACATGCCCCGCAGCTTCTCGACCGTCACCTCGAGCCGCAGCGTATCGCCGGGCTGCACCAGCCGCCGGAAGCGGCAGTCGTCGATGCCGGCGAAGAGGCCCAGCTTGCCGCGGTACTCGTCCAGGGTCATGACCGCGACCCCGGCCGTCTGGGCCAGCGCCTCGACCATCAGCACGCCGGGCATGATCGGCCGATCCGGGAAGTGGCCGGTGAACTGCGGCTCGTTGGCGGTCACCTGCTTGATGCCGACCACGCGCTTGCCCGGCTCGAGCTCGATGATGCGGTCGACCAGCAGGAACGGATACCGATGCGGGAGGATCCGCATGATGTCGGCCGCCTCGAGCGGCAGTGTCGGGCTGGTGCTGGTGTCGGTGGTCATCTCTTCCATTGATCCGTCAGCCTGCGACGAAGGCGGCCGGCCCGACCCGATCCAACAGGTTCGTGCTGACCCGGGCCTCCAGGAACGCGGCCTTGTCGATGATGCCTCGATGGAATGGAACGTTGGTCTTGACGCCGACGATCTCCAGCTCACCGAGCGCGCGGCGGGAGCGCGCGAGCGCGATCTCACGGTCCTCGCCCCACACGATGAGCTTGCCGAGCAGGCTGTCGTAGAACGGCGGCACCTCGTACCCCGGGTACAGGTGGGTGTCGATGCGCACCCCCGGGCCGCCCGGCAGTTGGAGCGACTCGATCTCACCGGTCTGCGGTGCGAAGTTGTCGCCCGGATCCTCGGCATTGATGCGGAACTCGATGGCGTGCCCGCGGAATCGGATCGCCTCCTGCCGGAAGCTGAGCGGCTCGCCCGCGGCGATCCGGATCTGCTCGGCGATGAGGTCCAGGCCGGTGATCATCTCGGTCACCGGGTGCTCGACCTGGATGCGGCAGTTGATCTCGATGAAGTAGAAGTTGCCGTCGGGGTCGAGCAGGAACTCGAGCGTGCCGGCGCTCTCGTAGCCGGCGGCCACGACGCTGCGAACGGCAAGGTCACGCAGCCGTTCGCGCCCTGCGTCGTCCATCGCGGGCGAAGGCCCCTCTTCGATGATCTTCTGGTGCCGGCGCTGCACGCTGCAGTCGCGCTCGCCGAGATGCACGCCGGTCCCGTGCTGGTCGACCATGACCTGCACCTCGACATGCCGCGACTCCTCGATCCACTTCTCGAAGTAGATGCTGTCGTCGCCGAATGCGGCCTGAGCCTCCGAGCGCGCCAGCGGCAGCGAGGTCTCCATCTCGCGCGGGGAGCGCACCAGTCGCATTCCGCGCCCGCCGCCACCGGCGGATGGCTTCAGAAGAACGGGGTAGCCGGCCTGGGCCGCCTGGTCGAGCGCATCACGCAGGTCGCTGACGATGCCGGTGCTGCCCGGCACCGTGGGCAGGCCGTTGGCGGCGAGCATGCGTCGCACGGCGTACTTGCTGCCGAAGCGCTCGAGGACCTCCGGTCGCGGCCCGATGAAGGTCAGATCATGCGCGGCGCACGCCTCGGCGAACGTCGCGTCCTCGCTGAGGAAACCGTAGCCGGGGTGGACCGCATCGCACCCGGTGATCATCGCCGCGCTGATGAGCGCGGGCTGGTTCAGATAGCTCCGGCGCGCCTCGGCCGGCCCGATGCAGATCGCCTCATCGGCGAGCTTCACCGCCAGGGAGTCGCGATCGGCCTCGCTGTAGGCGACCACGGCCGGGATGCCGAGGTCCCGGCAGGCGCGGAGGATGCGCACGGCGATCTCGCCGCGGTTGGCGATGAGGATCTTGCTGACCGGCATCTCAGCTCCGGGAGCCCGTGAGCGAGAACAGCGCGATGGCGCCCTCGAGCGTGGCGGCGTCGCTCACCGTCGCCGTGCGCACCTCGGGCGCGATGCGACGCACCATGCCCACCAGGGCCGAGCCCGCACCGCACTCGATCATCGTGCCGACTCCGTCAGCCGCCATGCGCTCGACGCAGCGCACCCACTCCACCGGGGAGCGAACCTGCTCCGCGAGCAGGGCGCGGATGCGAGCCGGATCGGACTCCGGCTCGGCGGTGACGTTGCTCATGACCGCGACGCGCGGCTCGTTCCAGGTCTCTGCCTCGAATGCCTGAACCAGCTCATCGGCGACGCCCGCCATCAGCGGCGAGTGGAAGGCGCCCGAGACCGGCAGGCGGACGATGCGCTTCGCGCCGGCGGCGCGCATCGGTTCCTCCGCCGCCATCAGCGCCTCGCTGGTCCCGGAGATGACGACCTGTCCGGGCGCGTTGTCGTTCGCGACGACCAGCTCGGTCGGACGCGCGACGCTGCCGACGACCTCGTCGACCGTCTTGCGATCGAGGCCGAGGACGGCCGACATGCCGCCCGCGCCATCGGCTTCGGCCATGAGCTCGGCACGACGAGAGACGAGCCGCAGCGCCGCCGGGAGATCGAGGACGCCCGCGGCCACGAGCGCGGCGTACTCGCCAACCGAGTGGCCCGCGACCACGTCGGGCTCCGCCACGCCGGCCGCCTCGAAGGCGCGGAGCGCCGCGACTGACGTCGTGAGCAGGCAAGGCTGGGTCTGGCGCGTATCGGCCAGACGCTCCGCGGGTCCGGACCAGCACGTTTCCGATACCGACCAGCCAAGCGTCGCATCGGCCTCGTCGAAGACGGCGCGCGCGGCCCGATGGCGCTCCGCCAGCTCGCGACCCATGCCGACGACCTGCGAGCCCTGTGGACTGAACAGGAGCGCGAGGGTCAACGCGACGCCTCCGGGGATTCGAGCTCGACCACGACCTGGCCGTACTCGACCGCCTCGCCGCTCTCCGCGACCAGGTGGCGCACCGTTCCGCCGCGCGGGGCACGAACGTCGTGGCGAACGCCGAGCATCTCCACGTGGCCCAGCGCATCGCCCTTGACGACGTCGAGCCCGGGCCCAAGGCCGTCGGCGTACACGAAGAAGCCGACGGCCGGCGAGGCGACCCCGATCGGGGCCGAACCGTCCGGTGCGGCCGGGTTGGCGGCGGCGTCGACCGTGACGGCCCCCTCGGCGGAGGGCTCGGAGGGTGGTGACGGCGGAGCGCCGGCGGAGGCTGCGGCGACGCGCAGGCGCAGCTCGCCGCGAGCCACCTCGATCTCGCCCAGTCCGTGACGGCGGAGCCGCTCGGTCAGCGCGGGCACGAGCTCCGCGGCAGCGTGCGAGATGGCTTCGAGGGCGTCGTCCGAATCGCTCATGCGCCCCTCTCGGTGTCGGCGTCGTCGTCAGCGCTCGGCCAGATCTCGCTCCAGCGCGGACGCCGTGGGACGCCGGGCAGGTGAAGGATCCGTCCGATCCGGCGGCGCAACGATGACGCCTCCGGCGGCCTGCGGGAGCCCGTCCCCGTCTCGAGATACGCGCCCATGCCGCGCGCCCGAGCATAGCGGGTCTCGAGGAGCTCGGCCGTGCCGTACGCGGCCAGCTCGCGCAGGGCCGCCAGGATCGCCGCGCGCACCGCTCGGGCGGTGGCGGCGTGGTCGCTGTGCGCGCCCTCGCCCGGCTCCGGGATGATCGCGTCGACGACGCCCAGCTCCAGCTGGTCGGTCGCGGTCATGCGCAGGGCCGCGGCTGCCGTCCTGGCCTCGTCGCGCGAGCGCCACAGGATCGACGAGGCGCCCTCCGGGCTGATCACCGAGTACACCGAGTTCTCGAGCGCCAGGACGCGGTCCCCGACGCCGATGGCGAGCGCGCCGCCCGACCCGCCCTCGCCCAGGACGACGACCACGATCGGCACCTGGAGCCCGGTCATGAGCTTGATGCTGGCGGCGATCGCCTCCGCCTGCCCGCGCTCCTCGGCCGCCGGTCCGGGGAAGGCGCCGGCGGTGTCAAGGAAGGTGACCACCGGGATCCCGATCTTGTCGGCCAGCCGCATCAAGCGCTGAGCCTTTCGGAAGCCCTCGGGGTGCGGCGAGCCGAAGTTGCGCGAGATGTTCGACTCGGTGTCGGTGCCCTTCTGGTGGCCGATGATCATGATCGGCCGGCCCTCCAGCAGCGCCGGACCGCCGACGATGGCGGGGTCGTCCCCGAACGCGCGATCGCCATGCAGCTCGGTGAACCCCTCGAACATCAACGGCACCAGGTCGAGGGTGCGGGGCCGCTGCGGGTGGCGCGCCAGCTGCACGCGGCGCCAGGCGGACTCGATCGCTTCGGCGCTCGGCCCTTCCCCGGTGCGCGCGGTCACGGAGTCCGTCATGTCCGCTCCTCAGGTCCGCTCCCGTTCGCCGAGGGTGCCTCGACGTCGATGCCGATCGTCTCGCTCACCGCGCCGCCGAGCCGCTCGGCGAAGCCGGATAGTGCGCCGAGCGGCCCCCAGCTGCGATCGTCGTCGTCCGCCGCGCCGTCATCCACGGCCGGCACCGGCAGCAGGCGAAGCAGGCGGGCGAGGGTGCCGCGCAGCTCCTGGCGCGGCACGACGGCGTCGACGAAGCCGTGCGCCAGCAGGAACTCGGCGCTCTGGAATCCCTCGGGCATCTCCTCGCCGACCGTCCCGGACGCGACGCGCGCGCCGGCGAAGCCGATGAGCGCCTTCGGCTCGGCCAGGACGACGTCGCCGAGGCTGGCAAAGCTGGCGAGCACGCCGCCGGTCGTCGGGTCGGTCAGGACCGAGATGAACGGCACGCCGGCCACGTCGAGGCGCACCAGCGGTGCCGTCGTCTTCGCGAGCTGCATGAGCGACAGCGTTCCTTCCTGCATCCTCGCCCCGCCCGAGGCGCTCACCACGATGGCCGGGATCCGCTCCACCAGCGCCGTCTCGAAGCAGCGCGCCAGCTTCTCGCCGACGACGGATCCCATGCTGCCGCCCATGAATCGGAAGTCGAAGATGCCGATGGCGACGCGCCGGCCCTCGATGTCGCCCACTCCCCAGACGACCGCATCGCGGAGGCCGGTCTTGAGCTGCGACGCCTCGAGCCGATCGGCGTAGGGGCGGTCGTCGTGGAAGCCGAGGCGATCCACGGACTCGAGGCCTGCGTCGCGCTCCTCGAACGTGCCGGGGTCGATGAGCAGGTCGATCCGCTCACCGATCGACATGCGGAAGTGATGCCCGCACGACGGGCACAGCCGCTGGCTCCGCTCGAGCTGCTTGTTGAAGACCTGGGCGTCGCAGCTCGGGCACTTGGTCCAGGCATCGCTCGGGGCCGCGCGGCGGCTGAAGGGAAACTTGATCGGCAATGGACGGCTCCCTTCGCGCTACCGATGCAGGAGCCGATGCGCCGCGCTGGCGCGACGGGTGGTGCGCCACACGGCATAGGTGGTGACGCCGACGCCGACGGCCGAGCCGACCGCGCCACTCACGATCAGCCGGCCGGGATGGCGCAGGATCCACGGCGACGTGGCGGCGCCCGACAGGCGCGCGCCGAGCCGCGCCTCGAAGCGCGGCGCGACAACCGATGCGACGAGCGCCGAGCGCACCGAAGCGGCAGCCTCGACCAGCGCGCGCTGCGGCGCCGGGAGACCGGCTGTCGCGGCCGCAACGGCCGGCGGCGCGCCGGTCAGCAGGTGGTCGATGGCACGGTCGAGGCGCTCGGCCGTGCTCGGACGGAGGGTCATGACATTCGTGCTAACACCGCGGGAGGCGAAACGTTACACCGTGGCCGCGGACGGTGCCTCGCCGGCATCCGGACCTCGATCTATCGAGCCGCCTCGACGTGAAAGGTGCCTCGCGCTGCGTTTCCGCGCTGTAGCGAGTGCCACTGAGCATGACCCACACGCTGTCGCGTGCCTCATGCGTGCCGGGACTCGGTAGATCGCGGGAACGAGACATGAGCGAGCGCTCCTGCGAAAGGGCCTCGATCTATCGAGTCACGACCTGAGCGCCTGGGCCAGCTGCCGCAGCGCCCGATGCTGGAGCACGCGTACCGCGCCCTCGCTCCGCCCCAGGACGACGCCGATCTCCCGCGCCGACAGCCCATCGACGAAGCGCAGGATCACGACCTGCCGGCGATCTTCGGGCAGCGTCGCCAGGGCACGACGCAGGCGGCGCGTCTCCTCGGCCAGCCCGACCAGGCCTGCCGGGTCGTCGTCGACCATCGGCTCCGGCACGTCGTCCAGCGGGGTCGCATGACGTCGAGCGCGGCCCCGGAGCGTGTTGGCCACCTGGTTGTGCGCGATCCGGAACAGCCATGCGCGAAAGCTGGCGCCCTCGTCGCGGTACCGCTCGATCGCGCCCAGGGCGGCGAGGAACGTGCGCTCCGTCGCGTCCTCGGCGTCATGGTGGTCGCCGAGGAGGTAGAAGCAGTAGCCGTAGACGCGGTCGATGTAGCGGCGGTAGAGCGCCCCGAACGCCGCCCGGTCGCGCTGGGCGGCACGGACGTCGCCGAGGTCGGCATCGGCCGTGGTCCCGTCCTGTCGGATCGGCTCGATGGTCATGCGGGCACCGCGCCTTCGACGCGCACGACCTCGCCGCTGGCGAGAGTGTGGCGGCCGTTGGTTGCCTCGACCACCAGCGAGCCAGTGGCATCAAGCCCGGTCGCCTCGCCCACGATCTCCGCGTCGGCGGTGCGAACCGTCACCCGGCTCCCGAGGGTCGCGCACGCCGCGCGATAGCGGTCGATCGGCGAGTCGCCGGCTTCGATGCGGGACAGCTCGGCCTCGAACGCCTCGAGCAGGCCCGCAAGGAGGCCGACACGGTCGATGGGCGTACCGGCAAGCTCGGCCAGGGACGTTGCGCCCGCGGCAATCTCGTCCGGCATGGCGGCCCGCGCCCAGTTCACGTTGATCCCGATCCCGACGATCGCACCGGTCAGGCGATTGCCGTCGGCCATGGTCTCGACCAGGAGGCCGGCGATCTTGCGGCCGTCATCGGCGACGACGTCATTCGGCCACTTGAGCCAGACGGGCGCGTATGCGCGCGCGGCGGCCATCACCGCGAGTGCAGAGGCGAGGCCCAGCTGCCAGGCGTCGCTCGCGCCGAGGCGCGGCTGAACGCAGATGCTCAGCATCAGGTTCACCCCGGGCGGCGACAGCCACGTGCGGCCGCGCCGTCCCCGGCCCGCCGTCTGCTGCTCGGCCACGACCACCACTCCGTCGGCCGCGGCCCCGTCGAGCAGGGCGCGAGCCCGGTCGTTGGTGGAGCCGATGCTCTCGTGCGCCTCGATCAGACGGCCGATCCGGCGCATCGGTCGGAGCGCGTCCTGCCAGGGGTCAAACATCGCGCGCAACGATAGCCCGTCGAGCACGGAATGCCCACCGGCGTGCGCTACACTCGGTCCTCCCATGAGCCAGACTCTCGACGCCACGACCGACGCGGCAAAGGGTGTCCGCGAGCGCGTGTTCAGCGGGATCCAGCCCTCGGGCGCCTCGCACCTGGGCAACTACCTCGGCGCGCAGCAGAACTACGTCGCGCTCCAGGACCGGTACGAGACGATCTACGCCATCGTCGACTACCACGCGCTGACCACGGTCCACGACGGCGCCGAGATGCGACGACTGACGCACGAGATGGTGCTCGACCTGCTGGCGGTCGGCCTCGACCCGCAGCGTTGTGCCCTCATCCGGCAGTCCGACTTCCCCGAGCACGCCGAGCTGGCCTGGATCTTCAACACGGTCACGCCGGTCAGCTGGGCTGAGCGCACGCCGACCTACAAGGAGAAGCGCGACCAGGGCATCGACAACAGCATGGGGCTGCTCGACTACCCCATCCTCCAGGCCGCCGACATCGTCATCTACAAGGCCAGCCGCGTGCC